>NZ_JBSGEZ010000060.1:0-46919 GCF_053603155.1 Nocardia sp. NPDC004260
TGTGGTCCAGGAGTGTGGATTACGGTGGCCGACCTGACCGAGGAGGCGGCGTGAAATGCGCTCTCACCTGGTAAAATTGAGCGTGGCCGGGGGCTTCCAGACACCCCGGCCACAGACCGAATCGCGAGAGGATTCGACCATGACCAATGCTACCGAGACCCGTCCGGCTGCTTGCGCCGGTGACTCCGTGTACTCGAACTTTGACCACGAACTGAATGCCGACGTGGTGCGCCAACTGGCCGCCGCGCCCGGTGAATTGCACGCCCAACACGCTGCGTGGGACTTCTGCGGGTACGTGTGGGCGCTGCCGGATGGCCGCTGGGTAGACCAGGTGTGGCGCTACAACGCCCCCGTGGAGGACATCGTCGGCGACAGCGTCGAAGAGGTCATCGAACGGGTCAACGATATCTATGGTTCCGAGTAGGACGGGAAGGATCGAAGGCATGACCACCTCGACTTCGGGAGGGCGTGGTCGTAAGAACCACGCCTTGCCCTGCCTCGCCCGGCCCTTCCAGGCCGCGCCGGGACCTGCCGCGCCTACTCGCAGCACTATACCGGGAGCCGACTCGTGACCAGTGATGCCCTGGACCGGTTGCGGGCTGGACTCGCCGAGGACGAGCGGATAGCGCGAGCGGCGACACCCGGTCCGTGGCGATACAACCCGAGCAAGCATCATCGCCTCGATGGGATGCCCATCGGCAGCGGCCACGCCTTCGAGGAGGCGGTGTTCGCCGGACCGACTGGAGCTGACGCGGTCTGCGTTGCAGGCACGGGCGATTCGGATGACCCACAGTCGATGCAGGACGCCGAGCACATCGCCCGCCAATGCCCGAAGGCCACACTGGACCGGGTGGAGGCGATACGGGAGGTGATCGAAGCCGTGGAGCGGTTGCGCGCCATCGACAACTGGCGGACCAGCGACATCGCCGACGACATCACCGCGTCTCTGGCCTCCATCTACACCGAGGGCTGCACCCACACCCAGGTCGTCCTGGAGAGCCGCTCGCCAGTGACCGACGAAGCCGACGCGCTGGAGTACCGCTGTGAAGCCTGTGGTTACACCGTGCTGCTCAACAGACTCGCAGGCGATGAGCCAACACGGGCCGAGGTTCGGGAGGCGTTCCGTTTCGAGCCCACCGAGACAGGAGAACCGACGTGAGCGATCGAGATTTCATCAGCCAGATAGCCGAATCCCTGGCGACCGCTGTCGACGCTCGTCACGCCGCTTGGTGCGATACGGAGGGCTGCGGTTGGGCCGTGCACACCGGGAGCCCTCGCGCCTCTCAGGCGGCGTACGAGGAGCATCTGCGCACCGACCCTCGTCATACGGGCGCGGAGTGGATCGACCGGGATGGACGGACGCGACGGGGGCTGGACATCCTCGACCAGGAGCGAGGAGAGAAGCCGTGAGCAGCATCCTGCCTCGCCGCCTGTGGGACGCCGCCAGCATCCTTGCCCGATTCTTCTGGCAGTGCATGAGAACCGGAGCATGGTATTTCGGGCGCACCGGCGTGGTCCTGCTCGTGTCCGTGATCGTCGCAACCACTGCGGCTGGGATATCGGAGGGGCGTCCCGCGCTCGGTCTGGTTCCCGTCGCGGTCGTGTTCGTCGCGTACCCCGTGGTGGGATTGTTCTGCCTGGGATACCCGGAGCGCTACGAGGAGTCGGTGGGCCGCGCTCGGCAGCTCGCCGCCGCCATGTCGACCGATTTCGCTCGGCCAGCTTCAACGCTGGCCCGCGAGTCCGGTGTGAACGTCGGCGCGGCGGTAGCTTTGCTGTGGCGCATGGAGGCGCGCGGCTGGGCGGAGGACTCGGCTGGCGGGTACAGGCTCACCCGTAAGGGAGTGCGCGCCTTCGCGAAACCAAGGGCGAGTCTGTGAAGTGGCCGTAGTCGTGTCCGTGATCGGACGTTTCGCCGACTCGAGTTCGTCACCCTGATCCGCTATCGTCATCCCCGTCAAACAGCAATCAGCACCGCGTCCGCTGGTTTGTCTACCTGAGGCCACTCCTTCTAGCCGGGGTGGCCTTGGTGCTTTCCGGGGGGCTCGAGTTTGTCGGCGGCAACGGCTATCGTGGGAGACGTCCCTGACAAAGACACCCGAGTGCCCTGTTGGAGCACGCTCCGGCACGGCCTCTCGCCGCATATACTGCGGCAGACCCTGAGCCCACCCCTTCACTGGGGTGGGCTTAGTTGCGTTCTGGGCGAGCTACATCACCCCTGACCTGCCGATTCCGTGACTCGAGATCAGCGGACGGAATCGATAGAATGTTCGGTATGAGCAGGGACGATGCGGGTCCTCCCGAGCACCAATGCAGGCAAGGCCGCCGCTGCAAAGCCCGAATCCGCGACGCGGAAGGCGAATTCCACGGCGCCGGCGTCGAACGACCGAACACCCTGTGCCGTCCATGCGAAGACTCGGCGTTCGCCGACATCCGCCAGTTGTCCGACGACTACCTGATGCTGATGGTGGCCCGGACTCAACCGCGCGCCACCGTGTCCGGGCCGAAGGTGTCCGGCTCCAGCGAGCGCCCCATCCCGATCCCGCTCGCCGTGGACACCCTCATGTCGGACATCGACCTCGAGACCACCCGGTGGGCGCTCAGGATCACCCGGGGCGAACCCCTCACGTACCACCCGTACAACCAGCCCATCGAATGCTTGAAGGTGCTGTGCGCCAACCTGGGCACCCTCGTGGACATGCCCACGCAAGTCGTGGGCGCGTACTTCCCGTACCCGGATGGAGGGGATTGGGACGGCCGGGCGGAGTTCGATGGCGTGGACGCGATACTGCGGCTCGCTCGCCTACATCAGCGCTCCATGAACGTCCTGGGCTTGGACGAGCCGAAGGAGAAGTGGATGCGCGAGTTCTGCCACGTCTGCGGCCTCAAGATGCTGTCGATGAAGGCGAACAAGGACGACCCGACTCTGGCAACTATCCATTGCCGGAACTGCCGAAACGTCTGGGACCAAGACGAATTCGATCGACTGAACAACCCCCTGGTGGCGGCATGAGCGCCGAGAGCTGGCGAACGAGCCTGGATTGGGCACGCGACATCGCCCACCTCTACCGCCGCGCTCTCTACCTGGTCGACCCGGAGCGGTGCGAGAGACTGGATGAGCAGGCTCGCGCCAAGGGGCATCATTGGATCGCACCGCAACACCTGACTGCCGAGGCCGCGGAGGAGCTGATCACGTCGGTGGTGGTCCCGGCGCGGATGGCGGAGATCATCGGCACCCCGGTGGGCACCATCTACAGCTGGATTTCCAGGGGTTTGCTGAAACCAGTTACCGGTGAGCCCGGTCCGGCGAAATACGCTGTGAAGGACGCGTTGACGCTGCAAACGCGTCGTCAGGTGCGTCGGCTTGACATTGCCTGACCCTTGCAGCAAGCTTCGAAGTCGTGGCACACATGTGCCCATCACCGGATGGATGTTCCGGGAACTCCCCTTCAATCCTGGAGTGATTCCCGTGCAGAACATCACCATCGGCCGCTACAAGCCCGCTCCCACTCACCCGCCCTTCGACGGCGCGAACGTCGTGGACATCGCCGACCACTTCGCTGGTTGGATCGAAGGCATCCGCGACGACGGCTCCTCCTGGATCATGTACCTCGACGCCGCTGGGTCGCCGTTGTGTTTCTGGGCGCATCGTGAGCCTGATGGAGCGGCCATCGGCGACGCGATAGACCTCGTGTAGCCCCACATTCCCCGCAGCGCGCACGCCCGATCCGACCCGCAGGGCGAGCAGCACCACATTCCCACAGCCTGTGAGCTGCCGCGCGCTGCGGCCCCAACGTTCAAGAAACCTTGAATTCGAGGCCGCCTCATTAAAGGTTGGCGGCCGAAACTTGAATCGCCCCCGGATAGCACTGAAGCCCCCACATGGAGGGCTTCAGGCGGACAACGTCCCGGTATGCGGTCCGTCGTGACGTCTGACGTACCCCGGGACATCGGTCCGGATCGGCCAGCACGGTCAGTGTAGAACCAGTCACCGACAAGGAGCCTGCGATGGTGTATCTGCTGACGGCCGCCGACGCTGAGCCGCCGAGCGAGTACTTCGCGCCCGCACAGCATCCGACCGTTCCCGGCGCCGACTGGTGTGCGAGCGCCTCGAATTCGCCCGCATCGTCGGACACGCTGACATCGCAGTGGACGCGGCACTGGACATCGTCAGCCTCTTGGCGGGCATCCCGGGCACATCCCAGCGGATGCGCGAGATCCTGGATCGGCCGTGAAGTACTGGCTGGCCCGCTATCTCCACCGCTGGGCCGACCACCTCGTCCCGCCTGCCCCTCCTATCGCCCACATGGAGGCGGTGAAGGTGCCCAACAGCTACGCCATCGTGTTCCACGACAAGGTGACGGGGGAGATGTTCGGGTGCTGCGGGAACACCAAGCCACGAGAAGAGGCCAACTGATGCCGGAAATCGTCGGAAGCGTCAAAGCGGCGGTCTTGATCCGCGTGCAGAACAACGAGCCCATCGAGGTGGGCACCTTGGAACTGCCGTTGCGTGCGGAGAAGGTCGCTGAGGGTCAGGTCCAGTGCACTATCGACACGAGCGTGTTCGAGCGCTTCGGCAAGGCGCTGGCCGACGCCGTTGACGAAGAGGCGAACTGATGCCGGACGCGGTAGACATAAAATTCGACCTGCATCGCGTGTGGTGTGAGCGGTTCCGCGCGGCAGTCGGTGACGCTCCCGAAGCCACGAAGGTCGAGTCTGGGGCCCACATCGTGCCCTGGGTCCGGGATGGTCGGCAGTTCGCGGCATCGTTCGGACTGAAGGGCGTGCAGGTCTTTCAGTTCGGGGAGAGCGGCGACATTGAGGCGAGTTCGCGGCTTGGGGGCAACTGGCTGATTCCGTTGGTGAGCTTCTACCGAACAGGCTCTTTCGAAGGGGGTAGCGATGCCTGAACTGCCCAAGCTCGTCACCCTCGACCTGGCGCAGAAGAAGCTATTCATCGACGGCGTCGAGTTCCCCTGGCACATCAGCGCGGAGGGCCCGAGACTCAACGCGCTGATGACCCCGGACGACCTCCGGAGCGTGACCCTGACCTTCTACACGGAGGACGTCGAGGTGATACCGGCGAAGGCGCAGGAAAGTGCCGAGAAACAGCAGGTGGCATTCGCGAAGGACGGCATTTGATGGTCTTCTCGATCGTGCTCAGTCTGTCCGCGTTGGCGGTGGCGACGGTCGCGCTGTGGCATGTCCGGCGCTTCGCGCGCGAGTCCGCCGATCTCGCGAAGCAGGCCAGCGGCTACGCAGATCGCGCCGAGGCGGCCGCAGATCGGATCACAAAGTCGTGGGACCTGCCGCTGTCGAACACGATCCACATCAATACCCTGGACCAAGCCTCCGCAGCGACGGCCGTCGAGCGCGTTTGGCGTCGCCGGGGAATGACGAGCGGACGTTGATCACCGAGATCTGGGGCGCTCTGGTGCTTCGTGTCGGCCAGTTTCTGATCCGCGTGACGGGATTCCGCATCGGATGAGCGAAGAGAAGGTCGTCCGCGAGGCCAAGTTCCGCGGCCATGAAGGACGCGACCAACGCACACCCCCACCCGGCTACGAGAAGATGGGCGGCGACTTCGTCTCGCCCGAGTTCAAGGCGTTCATTCAGGCCGCGATGGAGGGCAAGCTCCCCACCCCGGAGAACGTCCCCGAGCAGGACCCGAAAGTCGTTGCCCTCGCCCAGGAGTTGATGGTCATCCACCTCCCGGAGTGGCACGCCCCCAACGGAAGAAAGCTCGCCGGGCCGACGTCGATGCAGATCGGCGGCGCCATCCGCGTAGCGGAGTACCTGATCAAACGCGGCGTCGATTTTTACCCCGACAACGCCGTGGTCCGCTGGATACCGACACCGGGCGTCCCCGGTGGTGCTGGAGATCTCGGTAAGCACATCTGGCGCAACGACGACGGCACGTGGCCGGAGATCCCGGACGCCGAGGAGTTCTGGGACATCGACGATATCGAGGTCAAGCAGCTCAACGACGGCCGCTGGTGTGCCTTCCATCCCCGCGGTATCGAATGCACCGACCCGTCGAAGACGGAGGCTTTCGCCATGTGTGTGGAGCGTGTCCGCGCGAAGGTCGCAGAACTGAAGGGCGAGAAGTGACGTTCAGGGTATCCATCGGGGGGCTGCCGCCGAATCAGGTGGTCACGGTGGATCATCAGGAAATGACGATCGAAGACTTCATCGCTGCTCGTCTTGCCGATACCGAGAAGGTTGCGCAGGCCGCCTGCGATTCAGCGCGCGCCGACACCGAGGGTGACGCGAGCCGCTGGTTCGTCGACGAGGAGGACGGCAGGGAAAGCGCGGGTGTCACATCAGGCTTCCCTCAGCGCGTCGTCGGCAGACCCGGTGGAGCCAATGGCGTTGTGGTCTATGACGAGGGCTATCCGCATGTGGAGCAGGCGCGCCACATAGCACTCCATGACCCCGCGCACGTCCTTCGCCAATGCGCCGCCATCCGGCGGATGGTCGCAGCACTCGTCGGACATCGGGAGGGTGACCAGCAGTGGGACCGGGGGATCAACGCGGCCGTGGCTTCGGCCGCCGCGATCTGGCGCGACCACCCCGACTACAACCCCGAATGGGAGCGGCCGTGATCCGCATCAACGACCGCCACGACCCCCAGCAGGGCTCTCAGGTCCTCTCCGGCGCTGAACTGGTCGACACCAGCGACCCCCGCTCCCGGGTGTTCAGCGTCGGCCAGAGCGAGTTCATGGCTCGACTGAACGGCACGGTGGCCGACAACCGGTTCCTGGTGGCTATCGGCGACCCCGAGACGGAGGAAGGCGTCGAGCCTGACGTCTGGTACGGGGTGGTGGAGCGGTGGCAGCCCGCGGGCAGCAAGGTGCTGGTGACAGCACGGGCCGCGCGGGCGGTCGAAGAGATGGTGCATACGTAATTTTTCCGTCGCAGGCTCGCAAGGGCGCGCGAAATATTTCGGTTCAATCCCCCCTATGTCAGGAGAAATGTCGTGGCCGGTTTCTTGTTCGGACTGCTCTGGGAAGCTGTCACCTGGAACAACTTCGCCATCCCGCGCGCCATCATCGGCGTTGTCACCGGCTCGGCCGGTAACTGACACTGTGCGCCTGATCGTCGGCACCTACCGCCGCCGCGACTACATCGAGGAGGCACTCGCCTCCATCGACCGTCACGTCCACGGCATCACCGACATCGTGTTCGTCGACGACTCAGGCGACACCGACCACCACACCTGGCTCGCCCAGCACGGGAAAGTCGTAGACGTCGGCCGCCGCGGCTACAACGCCGCCATGAAAGCCGTCTGCGCCGCCGCCGAAGGCGAGCAAATCCTGTTCTGGGAAGAGGACTTCACCGCCATCCGTGACATCCACGTCGACCAGATGGCCGAGATCCTCTACCTCAGGCCATACCTCGCTCAGGTCGCTCTGCTGCGTCAGCCGTGGTTCCCGATCGAGCACACATACGGCGGGCTCATCGAAGCGCTTCAAGCCAAGGGCCACACCTTCACCGAAGTCGATGGGGTGCTAGAGCAAACCGCGACCTTCACCTGCAACCCATCGGTGTGGCGAGCCTCCGTCACCACCGATGGATGGCCGGCGGGGAAGTGGTCGGAGGACCGCAAGCGCGACATCCTCCTCGGCCAGGGATACCGCTTCGGCTATCTGCCGGGGATCGCGGTCCATCACGACGGAGAGCGCCGTGGATTCGACTATTGACGTCTGCATCCCTTGGCGGCCGCAACCCGATCGCCTCGCCGCCTTCCAGCGCGTGGAGGCGTGGTGGCGCGCTACAGGGTTCAACATCGTCACCGGCGACTCCGGGCACGAACCGTTCAACCTCGCCGCGACCCGCAACCTCGTCGTCGGCAAAGCCACCTCGGATGTGGTGGTGGTCGCCGACGCCGACACCATCCCCGACCTCGCGGCGCTACGCGACGCCCTCGCCAACCCCGACGGTGTGGTGTATCCCTTCACCCGCTACCGGTATCTCCCGGCCGGACATGAAGCCGATGCGGACCTGATGGCGATCAAACCCGACAAGGAGTTCACCTCCAGCGTCGGGGGGCTGCTGGTGTGCCGCCGCGAAACCTGGGACCTACTGGGTGGCCAGGACGAGGGCTTCCGCCAATGGGGGTACGAGGACAACGCGTTCCTGCTCGCCGCCCAAACCCTCTCGACGGTGCGGCGCGTTCAGGGCACAGTGTTCGCGTTCGGGCACACCGCAGACCGTGATATGACCGCCCAGAATCCGGGGCGGTCGCGGATCGAGCTGTACAAGTTCGCCAACGGTCGCAGAGATGTCATGCGGGAGTTGGTGCGTCGGTGATCTCCTGGGCTGTCGTCGCTCACACCAAACGCCTTGTCCAGGCAACCGAACTCGCTCGCACCCTCGGCGCCGTCATCGCCTTGGATGACGGCAGCAAGGGCGCCGAAGACAACCACCTCGAGGCGTGGCGGCTGACCGCCACTACGGAGGGAGAGTGGAGCGCGGTCGTCGAAGACGACGCCATCCCCGTCTACGGGATCACCGAGCAAGCCGAACACGCACTCGCCAACGCCCCAGCTCCGGTCGTGTCGTTCTATCTCGGACGGTCCCGGCCGATCCGCTGGCAGCACCGCATCCACTCCGCACTGCACCACTCCGACGTCGAGGGCGCGCATTGGATCACCACGAGCCACGTCCTGCACGCCGTCGCAGTGGCGATGCGCAGCGAACTGCGTGACGACTGGATCGAATGGGCGCACACCTCACAACTCCCGGCCGACGAACGCCTGTCAGCCTGGTGCAAGACCCGTGGCCACAGGGTCGCCTACACGGTTCCGTCTCTGGTGGATCACGGCGACGGGCCGACGCTCATCGCACACCGAGACGGGCAGCCACGCACCGCACCCCGCATCGCCTGGCGCACCGGAACGCGGGACGTGTGGAGCAACCGAGCCGTGAGCATGTGATGCCCCGAGCCCCACGCAAATGCCCCAAGCCCGGCTGCGAGAACCGCATCACCAACAGCACCTACTGTGAGGACCACACCCAACACGGGTGGGTCAACGGTGGCAGAACCCGCACCACCACCCCCGAACACCGCGAGTTCCGGCGCGATGTGCTCCAGCGAGACGACTACACCTGCCAGCTATGCGGACACCGTGACCCCACGGGGAAGACAGTGCAAGCCGACGAGATCATTCCCGTATCCCGAGGCGGGACACCGACACTCGCCAACGGCCAATGCCTGTGCATCCCCTGCCACAAAGGCAAGACCCAGACCGAATCGGCAGCGGGTAGGCGTGGAGGGTAGCCCCCTCCCCACCCACCCCCCTCGTCCTACCACCCACCCCCCTCTCCCAAACGACCACCCCCGCCCGCGGGAAGCGTGGCCGAGGGGAGTGTCCGCACCCATGAGACCAGCACAGGATTCCCACGGCAACCCAACCTGAATCCGATGCACATCAACGGCTGAAGCGTGGCCGCCGCCACGCCGACCGCAACCACCACACCAGGGCGGGGCCACCTCGAGCCAGTCCGTTCCGCACTCGAACAGCAGCTCTGCCCGATCTCGACAGAAGAGCCGAGGCCGAAGGGCATCCGGGCACCGGCCCACCGCCATCCCCGACACCACGACCGACCGGACAAGTGGGGGTCGACAGTGGACGGGCCGATACTTCGACCCGAGCAGTCAGCACCGGCCGTTGATGACTCGAACATCAGCTACCTCGTCAGGTCGCAGGCCAAGTGGCCACGGTCGAAGCGGGCGAAGTGGGAGCGGTGAGCATCAACCCTTGCTGATCAGCCGAGCATCACGTCCACCACGAACCCACCGGCCAAGCCACCCCGTCCACATCGCCACCAATCCAGCACCGTGGCCGAACTGCGGCACGAGCCCGGCCCCCGACTGGTCTATGCCCACCATCGACCCCCACCCACCGCGGACGTTGACCGAACCACACCGACATGACCAGGCCCCAGGTGCGACGGCACCGAGGCAGCGGCCTCGCAGTGCCGATGGGCCACAGGATGGCAATCCATCTCACGGCCACAGATCGTGTCTCGAGTGAACGAACTCGTGCTCAAGCTCGCCTCACAGTCAGGTGCCCAGGCAGCCTATATGTACATGTACACGTGCACACACATATACATGGGTGGGGGGGACCCCTCCCTCCGACCCCGGCCGAGCCACGTATAGGCACTGCTGATTCCGCCGCCTACGCTTCCCCGAACCACTGGGGCGCCGAATGTCAACACCCGAAACGGGTGTGTTCCCTCATCCCGAAACGGGGTCCTGAAATGCCGCAACCGAAGAAGCATCCCAGTGTCCGAGCCCGAGCGAACAGGGCCTCCACCGCTGCCGTCCTCACCGATGGACGCACGGTGATCCGCCCGGATCTGCCCGAGCGTGAGGAGGGGTGGCATCCGCAGACGGTCCAGTGGTGGAACGATCTGTGGGCGGCGCCGATGGCCGCGGAGTATCACCCGTCCGACAAGCACGCCCTGTTCCTGCTCGCGGTGTTGATGGACCAGTTCTGGGTGAAGCCGAGCCAGTCGCTTGCCGCGGAGATCCGCCAGCAGCGGCAGGCGTTCGGGTTGACGCCCTACGATCGGCGTCGCCTGGAGTGGACGATCGAGTCGGCGGAGCAGGCGAAGGACCGCGGGGAGGCGCGGCGGCACAGCCAGTCGTCGGTGCAGCCGGCGAAGGGCGACGACCCGCGCCTGGCTCTAGTGCAGTAGCGCCGCGGTGGCGGTCCTGATCGTTCCGCCGCTGGACCTGTCGTTCCCGACTCTGGGTCCGGCGCTGGCGGATTTCATCGAGGAGCGTTGCTGCTTCGGCCCGGGGTCGCTGGCAGGTCAGGCGGCGAAGCTCGACCCGGAGAAGCGGGCGGCGCTGTACCGGCTGTATGAGGTGTATCCGCAAGGCCACCCACTGGCTGGGAGGCGCAGGTTTCAGCGCGGCGGTATCGAGTGGCGCAAGGGCACAGCGAAGACGGAATTCGCGGGCTGGATCTCCTTCTGCGAGCTCCATCCCGAGGCGCCGGTCCGCTGTGACGGGTTCGACGCGAACGGCAACCCTGTGGGGCGGCCGGTGGCATTCCCGTACATCCCGATGATGGCGGTCACCGAGGAGCAGGTGTCCGAACTCGCCTACGGTGTCCTGAAGTACGTGGTCGAGCACTCCCCGGACGCTGACCTGTTCGATTCTGGGCTCGAGCGGATCCTCCGCAAGGGCCCTGATGGGTCCGCGGACGGACAGGCGGTCCCGGTGTCGAACGCCCCCGGTTCCCGGGATGGCGCGCTGACGACGTTCCAGCATTTCGACGAGCCGCACCGGCTGTTTCTGCCCGCCCAGAAGGCGGCGCACGAGACGATGCTGCAGAACCTGTCGAAGCGGACACTGGAAGACCCGTGGTGCCTGTACACCTCGACCGCGGGGCAGCCGGGGCAGGACAGCATCCAGGAGGATGTCCGCAAGGGTGCGGAGAAGATCGCCCGCGGCGAAGACGACGACCCGGAGCTGTTCTTCTTCGCCCGCTGGGCCGGACCTGAACACGCGGACCTGTCAACGGTGGAGAAGCGGGTCGAGGCGATCTCCGAAGCCACTGGCCCGGCCGGCGAGTACGGGCCTGGACAGTTCCTGCGGATCGCGAAGGACTACGACCGGGAAGGCTGCGACCGCGCCTACTGGGAGCGGGTGTATCTCAACCGGTGGCGCAAGTCGGGTTCGCAGTGCTTCGACCCCAAGCGGGTAGCGGACCTGAAGCGGGACGCGCGAATCCCCGATGGCGCGTTCGTGGCCGGAGGGTTCGACGGCGCCCGGTTCCGGGACTGCACAGCCCTGGTGTTGACCGACATTCAGACGGGGTTGCAGCAGTGCGTTGCGTCGTGGACCCGTCCGGAGAATGTCGAGGACTGGGAAGTCGACGAAGCGGAGGTCACTGCGGCCTGGGAAGACGTCATGTCCCGGTATGAGGTGTACAAGATCTACGCCGACCCTCCGCATTGGACCGAAAGCGTCGGTGGGTACGCGGCCCGGTGGCCGAATCAGGTCGAGGAGTGGTGGACCGCTCGGCCGAAAGTGATGGCGTACACCATCCGCGAGTACATCGAGGCCATGGATTCGGGCCTGGTGACGTTCGGCGGTACGCCGGAGCAGCTGGAAGAACTGGCCGATCACCTCACCAACGCCGGCCGCAAGGACCTGAAGATCTTCGACGACGAAGGCAAACCGCTGTTCGTCATGTGCAAACCCGACGGCCGCCAAGACATGAAGATCGACCGCGCCATGGCCGGATGCCTGTCCTGGAAAGCGTGCCTGGACGCTCGCAAGAGCGGCGCCAAACCTCGACCGAAGCTCCGCGCTCCGCGGCGACTGTACTGACGGGAGGTCATGTGGCGACTACGCCGGAGGAATGGCTCCCGATCCTGACGCGGCGCCTCGACCAAGACTTGCCGCGCGTGCGGCATCTGCGCCGCTACGTCGACGGTGACGCGCCGATGCCTGAGATGGGCGCGAACACGCGTGCTTCATGGCAGAAATTCCAGAAGGAATCCCGAACCAACTGGGCGTACCTGATCAGGGAGTCGGTGGCCGACCGGATCGTGCCCAACGGCATCCAAGTCAACGGGAAGATCGACAGCCCCGAAGCCAAGCACGCGCAGAGGATCTGGCGGGACAACCGCATGGATCTGGTGTTCAAGGACGCGGTCCGCAAGATGCTGGACTTCACGCGCAGCTACCTCACCGCATGGGAGGACGAGGACACCGGTCGCGCGGTGCTCACCGCGGATTCGCCGGAGAACATGTACGCCGCGACGGACCCGTTGCAGCCGTGGCGGGCCCGGGCGGCGGTGAAGTGGTGGCGCGATGAGGATGTGGAGAAGGACTTCGCGATCGTCTGGGTCAAGGGCGGCTGGCAGTTGTTCTCCCGGCCCACCTTCGTCGCGCATCAGGGGAAGAACAAGACGCTGTACCGGGCCAGCTCCGACACGTGGGCGCCGGAGCGGGAGTACGTCCAGACGGGAGCCCCGCCGCCGGTGGTGGTGCTGGAAAACCCCGACGGTGTCGGGGAGTTCGAGACGCATCTGGATCTGATCAACCGCATCAACCGCGGCATCCTGCAGCGGTTGACGACGACAGCGATGCAGGCGTGGCGGCAGCGTGCCTTGAAGGCCAAGGAGGGCACCGAAGGCCTGCCGGAGAAGGACGAGAAGGGCAATGACATCGACTGGGCGAAGGTTTTCGAACCGGCGCCCGGCGCGTTGTGGGACCTCCCGCCCGGTATCGACATCTGGGAGTCGCAGCAGACCGACATCCGGCCGATGCTCGATGGCAGCATGGCCGATATCCGGCAGTTGGCGGCGGTGAGCCGCACACCGGTGTCGGTGCTGATCCCCGACAGCGCGAACCAGGCCGCGGCGGGCTCGGAGTTCGCGAAAGAGGGCCTGATCTTCAAGACGCGGGACCGGCTTGTGGTGGCGAAGGTGGCCGCCGCCGCGATCCTCTTGAAGGGCCTGGAGATCGAGAAGGTTTCCGTCGATGACACCTTGGAGGTGTTGTTCGAGCCCCCACACATGGTGTCGATGGCCGAGAAGTACGACGCGGCGACGAAAGCGAAGTCCGCGGGAGAGTCGTGGAAGTCGATCGCCCGCAACATCCTCGGCTACAGCCCGCAACAGATCGCACAGGACGCCCTCGACCGCGCTGAGGAACAACTTGCCACCGCGGCCCTGCTGCAGCCACCCCCTCCGCAAGCCGGGCAGCCCGTCCGAGGGAGCGTGTAGTTGACCAGCCCCGAGCAGGTGCTGGCCGGGTATCAGACGGCTGTGGCTGCGGTGCGGGCCCGAGTGCTGCAGCTGTGCATACAGGCATGGGACACGCTCGGTTCCTACCGAGACGCCGAGATCAGCCGACTCGTGTCGTTCATCGTCCCCCAAGTGCAGGCGGGACAACTGCAAGTAGCGAACCTGACCGCCGCCTACCTGACGTCGATCATGACCGCGCAAGGCGAACAGGCGGAACCGGTCACGGTGGACCGCGACGAAATCCTCTCAGCCCGTGGTGTCCCTGCCGGCGAGGTGTATCGGCGCCCCGCGGTGCAGCTGTATTCGACACTGTCGGAAGGACAGAACATCGCCGCGGCCGTGGCGGTTGGGCGGCAGCGGTTGCAGTCACTGATCGCTACGGACATGCAGATGGCGAAGGTCCGTCAATCGCGAGCGTCGCTGGCGAACTCGGATGCGCAGTACTACCAACGGGTCCTCAAGGGCGCGGGCAACTGCGCGAAGTGCGTGATCACCTCGACCCGCCGCTACCGCAAAGAGGTGCTGCTCCCGATTCATCCGGGCTGTGACTGTGGCGTGAAACCTCTCCCGAAGGGCGAGCATCCACCGGTGCTGGATCCACAACTCCTCGAGGCCACCCACGAGCAGGTCGGGCAGTTCGCGGGGATCGAGAACCGGTCGGCCATCGACTACCAGAACCTCATCGCCACCCACGAGCACGGCGAGATCGGCCCCGTCCTCACGTGGAGGCACCAGTCCTTCACCGGGCCCGACGACATTTAAAGCTTCCCCCACCCCAGTGGGGGCCGCGCGCAACGCGCACCACTCACACGAAACGTAGGAGTACCCCATTGTCCGAGACAACGATCGACGCCGACCAGCCTGTCGCCGACGCCCCGGTCACCCCGGCCGCCGACGCTCCGAAGGATGAGGTCGAGACGGCCACCGAAACGGGACCGGATCTCGCGGCAGAGATTGCGAAATGGAAGGCGCTGTCGAAGAAGAACGAGCAGCGCGCGAAGGAGAACGCGGAGAAGGCCAAACAGTTCGACGAACTCCAAGAGGCCAACAAGACCGAGCTGCAGAAGCTCCTCGACCGTGCCGAGAAGGCCGAAAAGGCCGCTCAGCAAGCGATGACCGAGAAGATGCGCAGCGACGTATCCAGGGAAACCGGCGTCCCCGCCGAACTCATCCACGGCAACACCGAGGAGGAGATGCGGGCCACCGCCGAGGTCGCATTGGCATTCAAGGGCAACAGCAAGCCGTCGCCCGCCGCTCCCGCGCAAATCGTCACCTCCAACGGCAACGCGCCGAGCGTCAAGCAGATCACGTCTCGCGACGAACTCAAATCCATGACCCCGCAGCAGATCATCGCGGCCAAGAACGAAGGCCGCCTCGACAGCTTGCTGGGCAAATCCACCTAGGAGTCTGAAAGATGGCTATCACCAATTTCATTCCGGAGCTGTGGTCTGCCCAGCTCCTGGACCGCTGGATCCAGATGGCGGTGTTCCCGCAGCTGGTCAACCGCGAGTACGAAGGCATCGCGTCGCGAGGCAACACCGTGCACATCACCGGTGTCGTCGCGCCCGCGGTGAAGGACTACAAGGCCAACAACCGAACCACCTCGGCGGACGCGATCTCCGACACCCAGGTCGACCTGCTCATCGACCAGGAGAAGAACTTCGACTTCTACGTCGACGACATCGACCGCGTCCAGGCCGCCGGATCGCTGGAGGCATACACCACCGCCGCCGGCGACTCGCTGGTGGAGGACTCGGACAAGTTCATCGCCCAGATGCTGGTCGACCACGGCACCGACCTGGCCGGTTCGGCGCCGACCACCGGCAACGCGGCGTTCGACCTCATCCGCGACGCCCGCAAGGTGCTGAACAAGAACAACGCCCCCTCCGCGGGCCGCGTGATGGCTGTCAACGCGGAGATGGAAGCGCTGCTGCTCGGCGCGGACTCGAAGCTCACCAGCTACGACACCTCCGGCGACAACCAGGGTCTGCGGCAGGCCACAGTCGGTTCGCTGCTGGGCTTCCGCATCGTCACCACCAACAACCTCCCGGCCTCCGACGACCCGCAGTTCGTGGCGTGGGTGCCGCGCGCGGCGGCCTACGTCTCGCAGATCGACGAGATCGAAGGCATGCGGGCGGAGAACAAGTTCGCCGACCGCGTCCGCGGCCTGCACGTCTATGGCGGCAAGGTCATCAAGCCCGAGGGCGTGGTGGTGTTCGGAGCGAACGCGTCCTGACATGGACCCCCTGGCCACTGAAGTGGATGTCGCCGCCCAACTGGGCCGTGATCTGACGACCGCGGAGCAGACGCGGGTGGCCGGCATCCTCATCAAGGCGTCGGAACTGTTCCGCAGAGAAGCCGGGCGCACGTTCACTCCTGGTGAGACCACGGTGCGGTTGAAGGTCGAGGGTGGCCGGGTCCGGCTAGCGGAGGAGCCCGCAACGGGCGTCACCGCAGTGTTGGACGATGCCGGGAACAGCCTCGACTACGAACTGGCCGGGCAGTGGCTGATCGTGTCCCGCAACGGGTACCTTCTGTCCTCGCACGAGTTCGTGACCGTCACCTACACCCATTCCGGTCCGGTGCCGGATCTGGTGCGGCTGACGATCGCCGAGATCGCGGTGAAGGTGCTGAACATCAGCCGGCAGGCATCCGCGGGGATCGTTACTCAGCAGCGGTCCGCAGGCGGGTACCAGGAAACCAACACCTACGCCCAGTGGGCGCTGGGTGGTGGCACGACGCTCTCTCCCGAGGATCTGAAGGTGGCGCGCTCCTATCGGCACAGGGGGGCGAAGGTCATTGTCTGCCAGCCTTGATTGGCCGACCCCGTTCACGGTCGGGCATCACGTCTACAGCGACGGCGCCCGGGATGCCAACAACAGGGTCGTTCCCGTGTACACCCCGCCCCTGGACCAACCAGGAGCACCTGTGGATGTGTACGGGTGGGAGACCCCGAAGTCCCTGGAACCGCACGAACGCGGCCACGACGCGCGCATGACCGAAACGGTCAAGTTGTTCGCGCCGCCCTCGTTCACGCCAGGACCTGGGGATGTGATCGACATCCCCGACCTCGCTCAGTTCGAGGTTGTCGGCGTCCCGGAAACGGCGGCGGGAAACCCGTTCGGCTGGAATCCGGGGTCGACGATCAACCTGCGCAAGATCACCGGTTAGGAGCCTGTGGTGTATCTGCTGGAAGTTCGCAGCGGGGACCGTGTCGATGAGTTCCGCGACCCGTCGAGGTTCTGCAACGACGAACACAACAACCTGTGCGTGTTCGACGGCGAAGAACGCCTGGCTGGGCTCTATGCGGCGGAGTCGTGGCAGGCCGCGGTGATGCGGGAGGTGGAGTAATGCCTCTGGCGAGAGTGCGGCACAAGATCGAGGGCTATTACGCGCTGCGTTCCGAGCCCGGGGTACGCGCAGACCTGGAGGCACGCGGCCGGCGCGCCCTCGCTCAGGCGGGCGGTACGGCGGCGGGCTATGCGATGGACGCCCGGCAGGGACGCAAACGCCCCCAGGGGCGTTGGCGCGTGTCCATCCGCACAGACACCCATCAGGCGATGCTCGACAACGCACGCAACAATACGTTGCTGCGCGCCCTCGGGGCGGCGAGCGGATGATCGTCCCGGTCAACGCTGTCGGGGTCACCATCGCGCTACTGGATGCGAAACTGCCCACCATTCACCCGGGAACTCCGTTCGTGTCCTCAACCTTCCCGGGGGAGGACTACGACGAGGTCGTTCGGGTGGATCGCATCCACGGGGCGATCAACAAGATGGTCACCGACGACGCGTTCATGATGATCGAATGCTGGGCGCGGCAACGCCCCGGCGTAAATGGTGACGTCGAAGCCGAAACCCTCGCCAACCATGTTCGAGCGGTCCTCCTCGACTCCCGGTCGGAAACCCATGGCGGAGCGTTCGTCCGGTACTGGAAAGACGCCGGCGCTTCCACTCACCCGGATCCAGACCGTCCGTCGATGGTGCGCTGGCAAGTCATCGGCACTCTCGGACTCGCCGTCAAGCGGTAGCAACCCTTCTCACCCTTTCAGGCCCGGATCACTACGCCTTCGAAAGGGGCACAATCATGGCCGATTCGGCTAACGTCTACGTCGCCGCGCCTCGCCCTGGAGGCGTAGGCGTCTTCTCCCGCGCTGCACTGGGCACCACCCTGCCCACCGACGCCTCGACCGCGCTGGAGACCGTCGCCGCGGGTCTCTACAAGGATCACGGGTTCCTCGGCGAAGAGGGCTTGGTCATCACCGAGACCCGAGACACCACCGACCACAAGGCGTTCGGCGGCGACACTGTCGCCACCACGCAGGACAACTACGACTGGTCGGTCAAGGTGGTGCTGCTCGAGGACGGCAACCTCGAAGTACTCAAGACCACCTTCGGCGACGACAACGTCTCCAACGTCGGTGGTGTCATCACCGTCAAGCACAACAAGGCCCGCCTGCCGCGGTCGGTGTTCGTCCTCGACACCATCGGCGACAACGGGCGGCTCAAGCGTCAGGTCATCCCCGTCGGTCAGGTCACCACCGTCGGCGACATCACCCTGGTGCACACCGACCTGGTGAAGTACGAGCTGACGGTGAAGGCGTACCCGAACGGCGACGGCGACAACGTTCTCGAGTACATCGAGGAGTCGGGCTCCTAAGCCCCACATTCCGCCCCGGCGGGGTCATTTCGTACCCCTTGATCCGGGCCTGCCCCGCCGGGGCGGGCCTACCGGCCCGGATCCCCACATCATCGAAAGGTCCGGATCATGGCACCCATTCGCATCGCGGGAGCGCACAACCCCGTCAACCAGGTCGAGTTCGAAGTCGAACTGCCTGAGGAGGAGATCCTGTCGTTCACCGTGCCGAAGGCGCAGTACATCGCCAAGCCGCTCATGGAGAAGTACGAGAAGTGGTACTCCGAGTGGGAGAAGCAGGCGACGTCCCCGGATCCGGCGGAGCGGGAGAAGCTTCGGGACTACGACCCCACGTTGAAGATGTTCGAACTGGTTCTGCCGCGCGACATCTACAAGAAGGTCGCCTCCTTGTCCCGCGGTGAGCTGATGGACCTCGACCGTGAATGGACGACCAGGTCGGGGATCAAGGTGGGGGAATCGTCAGCCTCCAACGCTTCCTAGACGGGGAGTTCGCGGGGGCTATCCGCAGCGACCTACTCGACCGGCTGGGACTGCACGCCGAGGACATCGGCGAGGTGATCGGCTGGCACGAGTTCAAGATTTGGGCGGAGCATCTCCCGCCCGTCGCAGACAGCGCTCTGTTCAGGGCCCGCCATCCGCATGACTGGTGGTATGACATGCCGCTGAGGGTGGCGTCCTGGCAACTGCTGGCACTCCAAGGCGCCAACTGGCAGCGCGCTGGAGGCAAGGGCACCAAACCGAAGGTGTTCGAGCCCACCTATCCGAAGACGCAGCGCGCCGCACCGAAGAACGTCATCCCGATCGACCAGATCAAACGCAGGCTCGAGGACGCCCGAGCGGCGGCGCAACGCCGGAAGTCTAGTTAGGCGACTTCTCGTATTCCCGCAGGTAGCGCTCCCAGGTCGGGCCCGAACAGGTGTAGGGCTTGTAAGTGATGCGCCCGGCCTTCGCGTCCAATTGCTCGCGCATGGCCTGCAACCGGTCGCTCTGTGAGGAATTCGGATCGGACAGTGTCCGCACATTCCAGGTCGTCTCCAGGAATCCCGGCGTCAGGTCCTTGATCGTTTCGCACGCCCGGTCTTCGACGCTGGGCCCGCTGGAATGGCCACAACCGACCGTGAACAGCACTGCCAGCACAAGGGCGTGTTTCCACATGGGCTCTCCCGTATGAGTAGACGCCCCCCTTATCGGCGTCCGATGGGCATCGAGATTACCGCCGCAAGGTCACGAATGGAGGTGGTTCTGTGGCCGTAGAACTGGCCGTCGGCTATGTCAGCCTCGTCGCTGACGCCTCCCAGATCCCGGGGCAGATCAACCGGGCCCTGCGCGGGGCAGGTCAGGACGCCGACCGTGTCGGCCAGGGCATCGGCCGGCGGATGGCGTCGGGCATCGGCAACACACTCAGGCTCGGGGTCGCCACTGCGGGCGCCGCAGCGGGAGCGACCATCGCCGCGGCGTTGTCCAAGGGGTTCGGGCGCCTCACCGCCATTGATGACGCGCAGGGCAAGCTGCGTGGCCTCGGCCATGATGCGGCCACGATCCAGAAGATCATGGACAGCGCCCTTGCTTCGGTGAAGGGCACCGCCTTCGGACTGGGCGATGCGGCGACGATCGCGGCGTCTGCCGTCGCGGCTGGTATCAAGCCGGGCGCGCAGTTGACGAACTACCTGAAGCTTATCGCCGACAGCGCCACCATCGCCGGTTCGTCGCTGGGCGAGATGGGTTCGATCATCAACCAGACCACGACCGGCGGCACTGTTTTCACCGACACCCTCAATCAGCTCGCCGACCGCGGTATCCCGATCTTCACCTGGCTTCAGGATGAGACCAAGAAGACCGGCAAAGATTTCCGGAAGATGGTCGAGAACGGCGACCTCGACGCTCAAACCTTCCAGAAGGTGCTCGCCAAGCATGTGGCCGGCGCCGCGCTGGAGTCCGGAAAAACTGTGCACGGCTCCCTGGCCAACATCGGGGCCGCGTTGTCACGCCTCGGCGCGGCGGCACTGGCTCCTGGATTCTCGCGTCTGCCAGGATTTTTCGCGCAGTTCACCACAGGTATCGACCAGGCGGCGAAGAGGGTTCAGCCGTTCGCGGAGAAGCTCGACGCGATCCTGTTCAAGCAGGTGGGCCCGAAGCTCTCGCAGATGTGGAAGGACCTGGGCAGGTCCGATGCCGCCCAGTTCGCGACCGGCGCGCTCGGTGATGCCGCGAACGTGGTCAGCGACCTCGGCCACAGCGCCATGGAGGCCGGTCCTGCCCTTCTTGGCATCGGAAAGGCACTCGCTGCGGCGGGCGGCGCGATCGGTGCGGGTGCATGGTCGGCCGCTATCGAGACCCTGCAGGCCGGCGCGCAGATCGCCGGTGGCGTCCTTGTTCCCGCATTGCAGACCTTGAGCGGCGTTGTTTCCGGCAACCAGACTGCGGTGACGGCGCTGATCGCTGGCTGGTTGGCGTGGAAGCTCATTCCGCCGCGCCTGCAGGCCGTCGGCACGCAGATGACGGCGTTGCAGGCGCGGACCGTGGGCGCGGCTGCGGGAGTCCGGCAGGTTGTCACCGCGACGGGAGCCACCGCGCAGGTCGCAGGCGTCGGCACCATGGCCATGGGACGCTTCGGCTCCGTGATCCAGCAGTTGGGGACGCACGCGCCGCTCATCGCGAGAATGCAGCAGAGTTTCCTCGACGCCGCGTCCGGGGCGACACGATTCGGTCGGTCCGCTGGTGTCGCGGCGGCCGCGGCCGTAGGTGTGCGATCCGCGGCGAGCGGCTTGTCCGCAGCCCTCGGGGGACCGTGGGGGATTGCTATCGCCGCCGCCACTGTGGCGGTGATCGGGATCGCCAACGAGGTTCGCAAAGCCGGCCAGCAGCAAGACATCATGCGCGAGTCCACGACCAACCTCGGAATCGCTCAGCGGCAGATGGCCCGCCAGTTCCAGGAGGCCAACGGCGCAGTCAGCAAGGACGTTCTGGCGTCGATGTCCGGCCAGATCGAAAAGGTGATCTCCGACGCCGAAAGGATGGCCGACACCATGCCGGGCGCGTTCTCGGTGTTCACCGGCGGCTGGCAGGACATCAAAGGATGGTTCTCCCTGCAGGCGCAGGCCGGTACGGACGCGGTCCGCGCCCAGGAGCGCGCCGCCAAACAGGGTGAGGCCGTCCGGGATTCCTTCCGGGAAGTCGGGATGTCGGCGGAGGAGATGGCCGCCCGCATCAGCGGTTCGGATGGCGACTTCAACGTGTTCGTCGGGCGCCTGCTGAGCACGAAGAACGGTGGCGAAGCGGCGGTGGCCGCGGTGCGGCAGATCCGGGACGCGTTCCTGCAGGCGAAGCAAGCCGCTCTCGATACCACTCCGGGGTTCTTCACTCTGTCGGATGCGGTGAAAACACTGGCCGATCGGTCGTCGACCGCGTCGGACCGGCTGTCGGCGATGAAGCAGGCCCTCGACGTGCTGGCTGGGCGTCAGGTGTCCGCGCAGGACGCGCTTGCGAAGTACAACGAGCAGGTCCGCGAGACGCTGAAGGTTTCCCAGGAGTGGGACAAGTCGCTCGGCTCCGGTAAGCAGCTGGTCGGCCAGAACGGGCAGGTCGACACCCTCACCGAGAACGGCAAGAAGCTCTACGACACCCTCCTCGGTATCCGGGACGCCACCCTCGGTGTGGCCCAGTCCGGTGGGAACCTGGATCAGGCGTTCGCGCAGAACGAGCAGCAGTTCCAGCAGCTCGCCGACGCGGTGGGGTTGTCGAAGGACCAGGTCGTCGAGATGGCAGCCCAGTTGGGATACCTGCCGACCGATATCAGGATCTTCGCTCAACTCGAAGGCGCTGGTGATGTCACCCAGCAGTTGACGGCGATCGCCGCCCTGCTGACGCGCAACCGCGAGGGCGTGACCATCCCAGCCAAGGCTCTCACCGATGAGGCCAAGGCTCAGCTCGAGAAGCTGGGCGTCACGATCGAGCAGGTCGCGGGCAAGCCGGACGAGATCCGCATCATCGCCAAAACTGATGAGGCGCTGGCGAAACTGCAGGAACTCGCCGCGCTGAGGTTGCCCGACAAGACCCAGAACGTCAACGTCAAGTACAACGACTCCGGCTACTCCCTGCCGCAGGGCACCCGGGAGCGGTTGCACGAGAACATCAACGACATCCCGATCGCGCCACGCGCTGACGGCGGCATCGACAACCTCCCCTCCTCGGCGCGGATCCAGTCCGGTCGCGGTCGTGGCCTGTTTCAGTGGGCCGAAGGCGAGACTGGCGGTGAAGCGTTCATCCCGCTGGCGCCATCCAAGCGCGGGCGGTCCGCGGCGATCCTGCAGCAGGTCGCCGAGATGTTCGGGTTCAACCTGATCAAGATGGCCGAAGGCGGCATCACCGGCACGATCCCCCGCGGTGTGGCCCGCGCGATCACGGCAGCGAAGACCGTCAGCGGCAACAAATACCAGTGGGGCGGCACGGGCCCAACGAACTTCGACTGCTCGGGCTTCGTCGGATGGATCCAGCAGATCCTGCAGGGCTTCGCCGGCTCCACCAAACGCCTCTACACCACCATGTCCCTGCTGGACGGAGCCACGGCCGGACTGAAGCCTGGCCTCGGGCCCTCCGGCACCTACTTCCAGGTGGGCGTCAACTCGCAGCATATGGCGGCGAGCCTCAACGGGCAGCCGTTGGAGTCCGGTGGCTCGCACGGAGACTCCCGCATCGGCTCGCCCGCGGTGGGCGCCACCGACCCACAGTTCACGGCGCACTTCTACCTCCCGAACGAGCTGATCGACGGAATCAACGCCCCCGGAGTGAAAACACCTCGAGGGAAGGCGAAGAAGGTCAAGGAGTGGACCGACGCCGATGAACTGAAGCTTGAAAGCGCGAAGCTGGATATCCAGGAGGCGAAGGACGCGCGCGACAAGGTCTACCAGGACAAGAAGTCCACCGAGACAGACAAGAAGCGCGCGGATCTTCGGGTCCGTGAAGCCGAGCAGGCTGTGGTCGACCTGCAGAAGGAGAAGGACGACCGCGGCAAGGATGCTCTCGGTGACGGCAATTATGTGCCGGAGGCGCCCCCACTGGAGAAGCGGCTCAACGATGATCAGGTCGAGTGGGAGCAGGCCATCCTCGACCGGGACGAGGCGAAGGACAAGCGCGACGAGATCTACGCCGACCCCGAATCGACCGATCGAGATCTGCGCCGCGCGGACCTCACCTTGCAGGCGGCGGAGAACCGGATAGACGAGATCCGCAAGAAGCAGTACAAGAAGTCCCCAGAGGGCAAGGCGGTTGACCTGCTGCGCAAATCCGGGTTCGGGTTGCTGTCGATCTTCTTCGACGCGGTCTCGGAGAATCTGCCTTTCGGGTTCGGTGAGCTGTTCAAGGTTCGGGTCAACACCCCCAGCGATGAGGACCTGGATGCCCTGACCGCCCCGTTCACCGGGGTGGGGCCGTTCAACCAGCAGGAGATCGATCGGCAGCTGCCGATCACGCTCGACCCCAACGCAAGGGATGCGATCAAGCCCTACATCAACCAGGCCCCGATCAACATGCGGGACTGGCTCAAGGAGCTTCCGCTGCGGGTTTATGACCAGGGCGGCTGGTTGAAGCCCGGCGAGATGGCGGTGAACCTGTCACGTCGGCCGGAGCCGATCCTCAACTCCCCGGCGCAGATGCAGCAGTTCCTCGACGGTGCCAACCTCACCGCGGTGCCGCAGCCGCAGCCTGTTCCGGCTGGACGCGGGGATACCTACAACTTCAACGGCATGGACCCGCAGTCTTCAGCGCGGGCGATGGAGCGCGTGTGGCGACGCCGGACGCTGGCCAGCCAACGCGGAGGGGGGTTCGGTCGGTGACCGTCGAAGAGTTCGCTTCCGCAACCGGATTGACCGACAGGGTGCTGGTCGAGGGATTCGAGGCGTTCGGCGAGGAACTCTCCGCCCCACGGAAGACACTAGCCGCGCGCTCGGCCGACCTGGCGCAGGCCTTACGTCAGGTCGGCGCGGATGAGGACGCCGTCTATGCCGCGGTGTGCCTGCTCGCGAAGGTACGGCGTCGGTGAACGCGCTGCTGGACGCCCGCACGAAGATCGTGTGGGTCGACGTCAACGGCCGCGCATGGCATCTCGCCGGCCGCGGCATGGGCGCGGAGGGCGTGATCCTGGGCGCCGACCCCAAGGGCTGGACGTTCCCACCGCACGAGCTGCTGTTCGACGAGGGAGCCCGCCAAGATGGCGCCACCTTCCGGCGGGCGGTCGTCAGCAAGCGGGAGATGGACTTCAACGTCTCGATCGGAAACCAGGTCGGCCTGCAGATCCGGGACATGCGGCACCTACAGACGGTGCTGGACATGTGGTGGCAGGGGTGGTCGAGGAAGAAGCCCGGCCACTGGTGCGTGTGGACCAAAGGCAAAGGCTGGCACAAAACCCCGCTCATCCTCGGCGACGCCCCAGAACCCCTGAGCGGCCTAGATATGGCCACGAACCTGCACGAGTCCTACACCGTCAGCGCAGTCGGGTTCGACCCCTTCTGGGCCAAGCTCGAGCGGGAAGTGTCCTGGATCAACACCACTGGTTCGAACCAGGGCGTGTTGAAGATGCGTAACGACGCGAGCGAAGACGGGTGGGCCCGCTACACCTGCAAAGGCCCCGGACGCTACAGCATCCAGGACTTCGACCCGTCAGCCGACCCTGACGGTGAGGTGCGGATGCTGCGCCTTCCCCTGCTGGCGTCGGGGGAGACCTTGCAGATCGACCTGCATCCCCGCCACCGCACAGCCCGGGTCTACAACGCCTCCGGCATCTACCTGCGGAACGTGTGGGGGCAGATGGCCGGTCGCCGCATCCTCAACCCAATCCCACCTCGAGGCACCACAGAGATCGCCGTGACCGTCGAGAGCGGTGACCTCACCTCCCAGGTTGTCGGGACATTGACCCCGAAGAATGCGAGGCCGATGTGACAGCTCCTCCGTGGGACGGGCATACCGAAGTCAGGCGGATGGATGCCCTGCGCAAGCAGGAGCAAGACACCTGGCGCGACCCGCAAGCCCGGGTTTGTTACTACGACAAGTGGATGACGGAGGTCGGCGAGGAAGGCCGCTACATCTCCCTCCAGTTCACCCACGTCAAGAACGCAGCGGGCGGGTTGAAGATGACCGTCGCCCCCGACACCGTCCACTACGACCACCTGTTCCGCAATCCGGACGGGGAAGACGCCACGATCCCCATCACCGCGGAAACGGCAGGCCAGCGTTGGGATGGCTTCGTGACCAGGGTCGCCGAGGTGGTCGACGACCGCGGCATGAAAACCATCGAAGTCGAAGCCATTCATTGCTGGAATCACATCGCCACCACGGTCTGTTACGCCTCACCGTTCGCCCCACTGCTGGCTCAGTGGCCGCGGCACTGGTACATGATCATGGGCGTCCGCTCCATGTTCCACCTGACGATGCTCGCGAACATCTTGCGTCGCCAGGCATTCATGAGCGCGGACCAGTGGAACGGCGCCCCGGATTGGGCGGAAGTCGGCAGCATCGCCTGGCCTATCGTCATCGGCGGGATCAACGTCCTCACCGACACATCACCTTTCGGTGGGATCAGCCTGCGGTTCGAGCACGCCGACCAAGCTTTCATGCCGTTGTTCCAAGACAACGGCGTCGCCGCGACCGCCCAGTTCTACCTACCCGAGGTGGACGAGCAGCCCGACCCGGAATGGTTCTACCTCGACCGTCCGACAGTGTTCATCACCACCCAGGACAGATCCAACGTCGTCGGCGCCACCGGCACCCTGCTCGACGGCATCTCGAGGTTCTTCGAGGACTTCTTCGACGACGGCACGACCTCGATCCGGTACCCGGACTACTCCGACTCCGGCGACTACGAACAGGCCTACGCCACAACCCCACTCGGCAACCGGCAGTACTTCCCATGGATCTGGTACATGGAAGGCGAGTACTCCGGGCTCGGCGCTTCCGACATCAGCGTCCACAAACCCCTCGCCATGCACGTGATCGTCGGCGGCCGCAGCCCAGGGTGGGTCAACGCGTCGATCTCCTTCGCGATCAAGAACGCGTTGGCGTGGCTGGGGCTGCTGATCGGCCTTCCCGGCCTGGACGCCCTGTACATGGGTCAGTTGGACGACGTGTTCCTCGCTTTCGCCGA
Organism: Nocardia sp. NPDC004260; assembly: GCF_053603155.1. Classification (NCBI taxonomy): domain Bacteria; kingdom Bacillati; phylum Actinomycetota; class Actinomycetes; order Mycobacteriales; family Nocardiaceae; genus Nocardia; species Nocardia sp. NPDC004260. The sequence goes on from NZ_JBSGEZ010000060.1 coordinate 26,570, forward strand.
GTACACCGACCTGAATCGGGTGCAGCGCGCCGGACCCTACGCGTTCCAAGAGCATTTCGTCACCGGTAGTGACAAAGCCTTCACCCTCGACGGGCTGATGGCCGGCCGCCACGGGCTGTTCGCTACCCGCGGATACACGTCGCACAAGGTGACGGTGCACGACAACGCCCCGTACATCCTGGGCCCGAACGCGGACTTCTGGGTCAATGACCAGATCGGCTTCAAGGTCGGCGACCAGATCTTCGTCGACTACGTCACGCAGGTCACCTACACCGATGACCGCAGCACCCCCGGACGTTGGGAGATCACAGTGGGAGATGGCGCAGACGAGGAGGACTCGGTCGTCAAGGCATGGAACCGCATGGGCCAGGTCGCCGGGGCGATCAAGCAGATCTTCATGGACGTCGGGGCTGACCTCGACCTCGTCCTGTTCTGAGGAGGGCCATGGCTGATATATCTTTCCCCGCCCGGGTCACCATCACCGAAGAAGACGACCTCGACGGCCTGCCAGTGCTCACCGCCGCCGTGGAGTTGACACCGACTGCCGCAGCGCAGGAACTGCCCGCTGGACCGGAAGGCGATCAAGGCCCCCAAGGCGAGCCGCAACCCCCGTTCATCAAGATGGGCACCCTCGCGAACGCCGCCGCCCGCCCCGGCGGGCTGACAGCGGCCGACCGCGGCAAGTGGTGGCATCGCCTCGACGACGGCAGCATGGACTTCTGGCCGGGATCGCTTCCCTGGATCAACGTCCTGAACGCTGTTGGCGCACAGGGCTCTGTCGCCCCGGCGAACACGCTTACCCCGCTGGACGTGATCTCCGACGAGACGGTCACCATCCCGGCCGTCGATATCAAGCCGGTGAACTCCAGCGAGCAGACGATCCAACTTACCGTCCCCGCGGGCGTGCGCGGCGCCACGGGTGCACCTGGAAGTTCCGGGACCATCACCACCTCACCGGACTACGACTCCACGCAGGGCCCGGTGAAGCGGTCGATGTTCGCGTTCGGGCGGACTACTCGCCGATTCGCTCCGACCCCGCCGCCGTGCGGTTACGGGCCGTGGTTCTGGGACGCGACCGCCTTCGCCGCGGACGCATCGGGTGCGGTGTCCGCATACAAGGTGCTGACCGCGACCATGCCGGTGCTGCCGTTCGCGTGGCGGCCGCAGGTGTTCGGCGCGATCCAGCTGTACAACGACAACTCCGGCCAATGCCACGCGTTCGTTTTCCCGCGCCTGTACTCCGAAACCGGAGTGGCGTTGGGGATCGGCGCCAACCCGTGGCAGACCTTCTGGGACATGGTGGAAATTTGTGAGCATTACGGCAATCCGAACTCAGTGGGCATGAGCCCCAGCTCGGATTACGCGGTGGTCCCCGCGAACTCGCCCTCGCAGATCGTGGTGATGGTCGAACGCCAAGGGTCCACGTCGGGGACGATCGGATATCGGCAGGCAGGAGCATCTTTGACCGTCTACGCCATGCCGGTGAGCCTCTGATGACGACGGTAGGGGACTACTTCGAGGCCACCCAATTCCAGGGCATCAACGAAGGGTTCGGTCCGGGCATTGTTACCTCACTGGAGGGCACGCCCGCGGACGGCTCTTTCGAGAACCTGTCTGGCGCGCAAGGCCCCGACGGACCTCAGGGAGAGCCGGGTACGCCGTTCCGGTGGGAAGGCGACGTCGCCGACCACGCCGCGCTCAACGCCCTGATGCCGCTGCTGAACGAGCACATGTTCGGCATGACCTACCGGGTGGAGTCCGACAACTCCATCATGTTCTGGACGGGCACGAAGTTCGTGCAGTTCGTGGACGCGTTCGGCGGGATCGGACCCACCGGTCAGGTGAACACCTTGACCATCGGCACCGTCACCACCGGCGCCGCGGGCACACCGTTGGCCGTGAGCATCACCGGCACGCCGCCGAACCAGGTACTCAACCTGACTGTCCCCAGGGGCGGTACGGGGCAGAAGGGGTTGCAGGGACCGCCCGGACCCATCCGGTCCTCGACGGACTACGACAACACCGTCACCCACACCAACGGCATGATCCCGCTGTGGAACACCTCCACCTCGAAGTGGACGCCGACGGAATGGCCGGGCTACCGCGGACCGTGGAGCGTGCTCGAGGCGCAGTCCTGGGACAACCCATCCTCCGGGTTCGTCGCTGACCTGACCAACGTCTCCACGAACCCGAACACCATCGCGACCATCAACATCCCCGCCCTGCCGATCCGGTGGCGGCCGTACATCACCGGCGGCGCCACGATCTACTCCGTGCCCACGGACTGGTCCACCCGCGTGGATCTCGAGGTGCGTATCGGCTCCGCGGCCGGTGACATCGTCGCCCGCGGCGTCTCCAGCGCCGTCTACATCGAGTGGTTCGCGCGGCTGCGGCCCTACTTTGCGTCCACGCTCACGCCCGGCTCGACGACGGGAACGATCGCGCCCAGCACCGCCACGACGCTGTATGTGGTCATCCGCCGCAACCTCGGCACCGGCAACTACTCCTACCGGCGGGCCGGCGCGAACATCACCGTCTGGGCCCACCCAGTAGAGGCACCTTAAGGAGCCGCATGGGCATCGTCTACGACCGAGACGTCCAGGTCACCATGGCGGGCATCGTGGAGAGCGAAGAGCTCCCGTGCACCGTCAACAGCTTCGAGATCTACGACGACACCGGCCGCCTCGAGATCCGCTCCGGCCCGAAGGGCGACCCCGGCCCCCAGGGTGATCCGTCGTATGCGTTCGAGTTCCAGGGCCGTGTCGCTCTACAGGCGGATCTCGACGCGATGACGCTCACCTACGCCGACAAGGGCAAGGCGTGGTGGGTGGCCGAGACCAACGAGTTCCGGCTGTGGACCGGCCGGATGTGGGTCGCCAACGAGAATGCGATGCAAGCGACCGGACATCAGGGCCCACCGAACGTCCTCACCGGCGTCGCGGTGGCTGGTGCGACAGGATCCTCGGCGTCGGCCAGCCTGACCGGCACCTCCCCGAATCAGGTCCTCACCATCACTGTTCCCCGCGGCGCTACCGGCCCCACTGGTGATGCGGGTGTGGCGGGGCGGATTCAGGACGCGAGCGATGTCGACACCACCACGGTTTCGCTGTCGGACCACATGGTGTTGCAGTGGAACTCGACGCTGTCGAAGTTCGTGCCCGCAGCCTCTCCCACCTGGCGGGGGCCATGGACGATCGGCGGCAACCGGTTCGCCGCGGCGAGCAACTCTGCGGAAGCTCCTCGCACGATCGCCTCCATGACTGTTCCCGCGCAGCCGTTCGCGTGGCGGCCGTACGTCATCGGGCGTGTGCCCATGCAGATCCACACCCAGACGGTGGGGGATTCCCGGCTCGACATCGAGGTCCGCTCCGGTGCCGAGGACGGCCCTCTCGTCGCCACCGGTAAGGGCTTCTCGTCCGCGAACTACATCTGGACCAGGTTGGTGCCGAAGTTCGAGTCCACGCTGTCCCCTGGCAGCAACGTGGCAGTGGTGGCAGCGGGCCAGACCCAGACCTTCTACGTGCGGGTGATCAGGGTGTTCGGCACCGCGAACTACTCGACGGTCTCAGACATCGCGTTCCTCACCGTGTACGCCATGCCGCTATTCCAGTAACCGAAGGAGCAGCCGTGAACCACGACACCATGACTCTGATCATCCTCGTCGTCGCTGTCGCCTCTCTCGCGCTGCAATTGGCGCGGTGGCCGCGGTGAAGCTGCTCGACTTCTCCGCAGCACTCATCGACCCCTGGGCCATCAAGGACGCGGGCTACGGCGGCGTGATCCTGTACATGTCCGACCGGCGCCCGGGTGCGGAGTGGATGCTCGCCAAGCCCGCCACGCGGGAGTACTGCGACCGAGTGCGCGCCGCGGGGCTGGAGATCGTGTCCTGCTACCAGTTCGGGAAGGGTGAGACCTCCGACTGGTACGGAGGCTACGACGGCGGAGCACGGCACGCCGAGATCGCGCTGCGCTACCACCGTGCGGCTGGTGGACCCGAGGGCCGCCCGATCTACGCCCCGGTGGACGCCAATCCCACATTGAAGCAGTGGAACACGCTGATCGCCCCGTTCCTGCGTGGCTGGGCATCGGTGGTCGGCCTGGAGCGGACCGGCATGTACGGCAACTCCCGCTGCATCGAGTGGGCGCTGGAAGACGACGTCGCTACATGGCTGTGGCAACACAACTGGTCAGGCGATTCCTCGCTGAACTTCGATCATGCCGCGGCGCACATCCATCAGATCGAGATCGACAAGCGCCAGGTAGGCGGCGTCGGTGTCGACGTCAACACAACGCTCAAGCCGGACTTCGGCCAGTGGTCGAAGGCGGCGACACCAACTCTGGAGGCCCCGATAGTGACTGCCCCGCAGTACACCGAACTCGACCGCATGGGCGAGTCCGCGTCGTCCCGCCACGGTGCGCAGATCGAGAACTTCCTGCTCCACACACAGGAAGGCAACGGAACGGCCGAGAGCCTGGCCAACTATCTCAACAACCCGGCGAACGGTGTGAGCTATCACTACACGGTTCGCGACGGGATTGTGGTGGACGTCGTCGACACCGACCTCGCGAGTTGGTCGGTGCTGGACGCGAATCCGAAGACGATCAACCTCTGCTTCGCCGGGTCGCGGGCGGCATGGTCACGTGAAGATTGGATGGCCATCCGGGAGGACATCCGCATCGCGGCATGGCTCGCGGTGCAGGACGCCAAGAAGTACGGATTCGATCCGTACGTGATCGCCCCGCCGTACGAGCGCCGCTCCGGAATCTCCGACCACCGCTACGTCACCGAGTGTCTCGGTATCGGCACGCACACCGACGTCGGCCCCAACTTTCCGTGGGATGTGTTCTCGGCCGACGTCGCAGAGTTCACCAACACCAGCCTGAAGGAGGCAGTCATGGCCCTGGCCGATGAAGAACTCGGTAAGCGGTTCTCCTCGCGGTCGAAGTACCGCGCCAACGACGACTCAGTCGACACCCTGGCCGGGTTCGTCCTCAACATCGACGCCCGCATCCACGAGGACCACGTCGAGCGCGAGGCCCTCCGTGGCGCCGGCTGGGCGGTCGATCTCGTGAAGCGCGAAGCCGCGAAGGGCGACGAAAGCGCGAAGGCAGTTCTCAACCAGATCCCGGATTGTGAGGAATGACCATGACCAAGCTGATCTCCGCCCTGCGTACCGAACCGATCCGCGCTCTCCTGTGGCCTGTTCTGGTGGGCATCGCAGGCTATCTCGTTGTCCGCGGCGTCGTGGACCAGTTCTCGGCGGACATGATCCTCGTCATCGTCGCGGCCATCCTCGGCATCCCCGCCGCGGAGGTCGCACGCGCGAAGGTGACCCCGGACGCGAAGCGGCTGGACGCCGGAATGCCGAGTGGGCCGCGCGGCTAAATGAACATACTCAGCGCTGGCTGGGAACCGGTCACCATCCTGATCAGCACCGCAGCCAGCGCAATAACCATGCTGGTTGGATTCCTGGTCTGGATGATGCGGCGCATTGTCCGCGGCGAACTCATTCCCGCCAGCACCGTCGAGCGAATCGTGCACGACCTGCGTGCGCTACTCGACGCCACAGAGCGCAATGCTGCCGCAAGAGAACAAGGCGAAGCGGAATTGCGGCAGCAGAACACGCAACTACTGCATCAGGCGCGCCTCTGGGACGCCTTCCTGCGCACCGCAGAAGCCAACCATTCGGGGAGCGGCCATGTGGCTCAGACGCCGCAGGACTGACACCGTCAGGATCGACCGCGAGCAGGTGCGCCGAGCTGAGGAGGCAGCATCAAAAGCCGAAGAAGACCTTCGCAAGGTGCAACGCCAGCGTCCAGAGGTGGACCGCCTAGCGGCATCCATTCAGCGCCACCTCAACAGAAATCACTTCGGGGAAAGGTTTCAACTCGAGATACGAAGGAGAGCTTCTTCCCCATGAGCAGGCGCACCAACCGCGTGATTCTCGCCGTCGCGTTCCTCATCAATGTTGCGTTGATGGTTTTCCTGCCGATTCAAGACGCCGTGAACGTGCTGATCGTGACCGTGGCCGCAAAAAGCACTGTCCTGACATTGGTTTATGGATTCACTTCCGGATGGCGGTTTCAGCCTCTCGGAAAGGCGGTTATCCTGCTGGTTTCTGGAATCGCCGCAGTGACGCTACAGGCGTCGGTATCGATATTCACCAACGCCTCCTACCCATTCCGCGATCAGATCCGCGAAGCCCTCTGGACCTATGTGGCGCTCTCCATGTTGTGGCTGCTGCTCACCATCTACCGCGTCCAGCGGGACGGCCGAAAGGACGGTGACGCGTGACCAATCCGCTGCCCCCGCTGGTCTACGGCAAGGTGGTCGGCCGGCTGCTGGCGACCACGATCGACTCCGCTGATATCGGCGCGATCCCGGACTTCCCGCCGCTCACCGGTCGCATCACCTTCCAGGCTGCGGTGCCGAAGTTCCTGGTTGACGGGGACCCACCCGCCACTGTGGTGCCGCTGATCCACCCGTACTACACGGCCGTGCTCGACGAGCAGGGCTACCTGTCGTGGCGGGGTGAGCGCGGCGTCATGCTCCCCGCTCCCGTTGCGGGCACCATGAATCCCTCGGATTGGACGTGGCGCGTCAGCTTCGATCTGGAGTACGACGGCGTGCCGGTGAAGATCGCGCCGTACAACATCGAGGTCCCCGAATACATCCCCGGCCCGGACGAAGAAGACCCGGACACGGGTTCGGTGGGGCTGGTGGATCTGGCGCTGGCCTCGCCGGTGCCGTCGTCCACTGGCGACGCCGTGACGCGTGGCCTGTCGGTGGTGTCGGTCGGGCTCGACGGCAACGCGCTCGTATTCGGTTTGGACGATGGATCGTTCCTCCCCGGTGTCGAGGTCCCCGCGATCCAGGACGCCCTGGACGCGGCGGACGCAGCGGCCGACAGTGAGACTGCGGCGGCGGCGTCGGCCACTGCGGCGCAGAACGCGGTCAACTCTTTCGATCTCGACATCGGCACTGTCACGACTGGCGCGGCGGGGTCGTCGGCGTCGGCCAGCGTCGGCGGTGGGCCACCGGCGTGGACGCTGAACCTCACCATCCCCCGCGGAGATACAGGCGCCACAGGTACGGCACCCGATGCCACGAGCAGCGTGAAGGGCATCGTCAGGCTTCCCGGCAGCACTCCTGGCGAACTCGGCGGCACCGCGAATAACCCGACGGTCACCGGCTGGTCGGGCAAATCCGATGTCGGGCACACCCACGTCGCCACCGACATCTCTAACTCGACCGCCACGGGCCGGTCGGTGTTGACCGCCGTCGATGCGGCAGCCGCCCGTACAGCGATCGGCGCGGGCACATCGTCGTTGACGCTCGGCACGACGGGATCGACTGCCGCCGCAGGTAATGACGCTCGCCTGTCGGATACTCGCACCCCATCAGCGAATACGGTGCCGTGCGACTTCATGTTCGTCGCGGTCAGCCCCAGCGCCACCCGCGCCACAGGCGCAGGTGACTGGACCGTCGGCATGTACGTGGGTCGGGCATTCACCTTGACGAAGTGCGTGTACCAGTTCGAGACAGCCGACGCGTCGGGTAGCACCTCGGCGGAGATCCGGCGCAACGGTTCCACCGTCACCAGCTCGGGCGTCACCGTGACGGCCGCCAACCAGGCGGACGGCACCAGCACCGACGCGGCGCGCACGTCGACTCCGAATCAGTCGTTCGCCGTGGGCGACCGGCTCGGAGTGCAGATCACCGCAGTCGGTACCACGCCGGGCAAAGGACTCAAGGTCTACCTGTTCGGCACATGGAACTAGGCCTCTGCCTCTGGGCATGGTCAGAGGGGACGTGACATGTTCGTCCTTCGAGCACTCGCATCGTTCCTGCCGTCGGGGATGACCAAGAACGGCACCTTCGCGATCCAGGGCAGCTACACCAAGATCACCAGCTGGACCGCCGACACCACCAACTATCCCGGCAGCACTGTCGTCACTGACGGCTTGGTGGTGCAGGCCGCGTCTTCGTCGGCGACGATCACCGCGAACATCCCATGGACGGGCAGCCTGTCCATGACAGTGACCGTCCGCATCAAGAACGGCGCCACGGTGATCGCGACCGGAACCGGCGTCACCGGTACCTCAGGGACCTCGACCGCCGTAGCGACCGGACAGACAGTCGCCGCCGGCGACAACATCACCGTCGAGGCCATCTCGACCCAAGCCAACTTCGGGTCGGTCACCTCGGGCACCGGCACCTACGTGCGCGTGACCTAACTGCCGAAGCTGCCCGTCGATGGCCGGTTCGACTTCTCGTAATACACGTAGTACCGCTCGCCGTGGATGTGGTTGCAGCGCGCCGAATACCCCATGTCCCTGTACTGGCGGGCGACTTGTTCGCATTGGTCGCGGCCGATGATCACGCCCGTCTCGTAGGCGCTGGCGGTTCCTGACGCGAGCAGGACCCCGACCGCGGCGATCCCAACGGCAAATGCTGTGCGCGCAAGCCTCTTCATGGATTCGTCATCCCTCGATGTCGTGCGCGGCCCGGCGCCAAACCCCTGTGGCTGCGTCCCCCGACGTGGTCCGCGCGCGGATCATCTTGCACCCCACCACGGCCGCGCGTCAGAGAAACACGGAAAACCGTCCTCACAATGTGCAAATTGAAGAGAGGTGCCCTCGTGGCCGCAACCCTCCTGCCCGCGATGACCGGCCCCCACGGCGTCGGCAACCGCCGGCTGTTCCTCACCGATACGTCGCGGACGGACCCGATCACGGGCTCGGGCCAACGGAAGGTCAGCGTCACCGCCTGGTATCCCACACCCTCCACTGGTGCGGTGGCGCGGTACCTGTCGAACGTGGACAGCTACGACGAGACGATGGCGCTGAACCTCGTCAATGGACTGGAGAACGCGGGGTGCAGCAAGTCGTTTTGGACTGGTGCCGTCACCTGCGGCGGATTCTTCGGCAACGTGAACCCGAACACCACCATGTACGGCAACATCCGGGCGCGCGATACCCGCGCGGTGAAGGATGCCGTGGTGTCCACGGATCTCGGCGCCCTGCCGGTGGTGGTGTTCTCGCCCGGGTTCGGCATCCCCGGCAACCACGCCTCAATCCTTGCGCAGGAGCTAGCGTCTCACGGCTACCTCGTGCTGACCCTGTCGCACACATACGAGTCGATCGTGACGGAGCTGTCCACGGGTGTGGTCACCCAGAACGGCGGTGCCGTCAGCAATCAGTGGCAGAAGGTGCTCACGGCCCGCATGGGTGACGTGAACTTCGTCATCAACCAGCTCGGCTCCCTCCCCAACGGGATCGGCAACCAGGCCGACCTGTCGAAGGTCGCGTGCGTCGGCCACTCCTACGGCGGCTGCACGGCGTTGGAGCAGGCGTACCACGATTCGCGGGTGAAGGCGGTCGCGGTCCTGGACGGCACCGCAGGCTACGACGGCACCGAGAACCACGCCCAGAACAACGGCGTGCAGGTGCCGGTGATGCTGCTGTCCGGGGATATCGACCTCGGCGACAACTACCTCGTCGGCGGTGAGCATCCGTCGTGGGCGACCTACCGCACCACCAACCACGGCCCGCTGCACATGCTCGAGGTGGCCGGGACGAAGCACTACGCGTTCACCGACGTGGGCTTGCTGACCGTGCAGACCGCCAGCTTGAACGGATCCATCAACCCGTCTCGGGCGATGGCGATCCACACCACGTTCACGCGCGTGTTCCTCGACCAGTACATCAAGGGAATCCCTACAACCCTGCTGGACGGGACCGACCCGAACTGGCCGGAGGTCACCACATTCTGAGTACACCATCGGCGCAGTGTGGGAAGATTCTCGGCCGTGGGGAACTACGTGCCGCAGCCGAAATCGGCACTCGATGAGCAGGCCTTCGCCTTCAAGCTCGGTGATTACGAGAAATGGCGTGTCGAGCTTGTCGTCCGATATGCCACCTACCGAGGACAGATCCGCGACTTCTCCATGTCGGTGTGGGCAACTGCCGGGGATGACAGGTTCGAGGTCGAGTCGATCGACTGCTGCCACGGCCAACTCCACAGACACCGCCTGCGACGTTCTGACCACCTGAACAGGCAAGCTGACAGAGCGGTCATCTGTGAGCTCAATGCAGGCGATGAGGAGCTCGTGGACCGGGAATATGACCTACAGTATGACTGGATACAGGCCAACTGGGAGTCGCTCGCGAGGAGGTGGGCCAATGAGTGAGAATCGCGAAGCGCGCACGACCGCGGCGAAGGTGTTCCAACGCCTGACCAGGCGCGGCGTACTCAAGGCCGACAAGACCGTGGTCTGTCTGGAGACCGACGCGTTGGGGGAGGTGTTGGAGATCATGGCCGACAACTTCCCCGATGGTGGCCACATGGCGATCTACTACCCCGACGAGCACACGTTCCGGTTCATGACGTGGCGAGCGAATGCCCCGGATGCACCCGAGGGGTTGAAGGCGCACACCAACACAACGGTGGGTATGGCGGTGGCGTCCGCTATCGCCGCCAACGATCGCAGCTGGATGGACCAGGCTCGGCAGACGATCTCCACGATGGACATCGAACGCGAGCTGGCGCGGACGTAGCTCCCTCTGAATGTGAAGCGCCCCGGCCTGGTGGTCGGGGCGCTTTCGTCATGTCCGGACACGAAACCGCCCCCGAACCAGAACGTTGGGTTCGGGGGCGGTCCTCCACCGTGCCTGCGGTGTTTACACGGCGAAGATCAGGGGTGACGCTCAGTCCACGGCGCGGACGATCCGTGGGTCCTCGGTGATGATCCGCTTCCGGGGGGCTTCCTTCCCGCGGGGGTCGACATTCCAGTTGTCGCTGGCGGGGCCATCCGGGCCGGGGATCTTCTCCTCCACGCGCTCTCCTTCGAATTCGGGTGTATCTCCTTGCATCCCCCGACGTTTGCCGGGGAAGTCCTCATCACTTGCGCGCCATGAACCAACCCACAGCCGCGCCCAGCGCCAGCGAGAAGCCACCGCCGCCGAAGATGACCGCCAATGCCTCGATGCGGCTCACGTTGTCTTCCACCTATGTCCGCGCGGCCACGTCTTCTCTGGGGTGACGGAGACCAGCGCGCACACCTCGGTGATGTGGCAGCGGGTGGATGCCAGGTGCGACAGCTGCGGCACCAGGACAGCGACGGCGTCGTGGCTTCGCACGGCGTTGATCAGCCGCAGCGCCGGGTCGGCCGCGCCGCGCCGCAGCCGCAGTGTCTTCACCAGCGTGTAGCCGTGGAGTCGGGCGTAGCGGTCGATCGCCTTCTCGTCGTCATCGAGGCGGGAGCCGGACAGGTCGCTGCGCAGGTAGGCGATCGCTTTCACCGCTGGCTCCCCTGCCGCTGGTAGTCCAAGGCGATCTGTTTGCGCTTGCACGGCGGGTCGCACGCTTCGTGGATCTTCAGAATCCCCTGAATCCACTCGTCGTCGATCAGCCAGTCGACGGAGGTGTCGTTGCATTCGGAGGGGACAGGTCGCTTACTCGGCATAGTCGAGTCCGTCCTCCGAGCCGAGGCTGCTGTAGGCGTGCGCGGCGAGGTACTGAAGGCAGGTGGGGCCGTGGCCGCTGTGGACGTTGGAGACGAAGCGGGCTTCGGCGATCGAGCGGAAGGTCCCGTCGCGGTGGCAGTGGCGGTGGGCGTGACGCCACAGTTCGACGTCGGCGAGCGTGGTCACCGGACGGCCTTGTCGTGACGGGGTCGCGGCTCGGGCCGGACCAAGGCTTCGGCGTAGCAGACGATCATCGCGGCAAGCAGTAGGCCGACGGCGATGGAGATGAGGACGGGCATCCGGAGTACCCCCAGGCGTGTTGTGTTGTGGAGTTGAGGCGCCCGGCGTCGGGAGAGTCGGGGGGCCACCCGACGCCGGGGCGAATGCCGCATGTGGCGACGTCATGACAATGACACATCCGGCATGGTCTTGTCATGGGTTTCGCGGAATTTCACTCCTGCGAGTTGCCGAACTCCAGCTCAGCCAGGTCGGGGAACGTCTTCAACGTCCCCTGCGTGTCCCTGATCGCGGCCAACGCCGCGCGGGCCAGCGCCTCGGTGGATGCCATCGCGCCCCATCCGCGCTCGCTGATCCCGTCGTGGGATAGACCCGACCACGTGCCGAGAGCGACGGAGCCGTGGGTGTTGAACACCAACTGAATGGTTCCGCAGGAGCTGATGCCCTCGTCGGTGGCCGCGTACCAGCCGCACACGCTCCGGTTGCGGATGAGTCGCGCTTCACCCACCCAGCTGTAGGAGCCGGTGTCGGTGTGGTCGGGGTCGGATTCGCCGAGGATGCGGACGAATTCGCCGTCCTGGCGGATCGTGAGACGTTCCATCTCGACACGCTCGATGTCATCCATCCATGTCTGCCACGCCGAGTACCATGTACCTGACAGGTCGAGTGCTGGCACCCCGTGACCGGCCAGGGTCAGAAGTGAGATGCCCAGCGCTGCGGCCAACCGGTCGGCCACATCCAACGGTGGCTGTGTCGGATTGGCGGCGTCCTCGTAGCGGGCGAGCTGTCGTTGAGAGATTCCTGCCGCGTCGGCAAGTTCGGGCTGGCTCATCCCCAGCACCGAACGCCGTGTCTTGATTACCTCGTGTGTGTGCATGGCACGATGATGCCGAATATGTCATCGTCCCGCCAAGGAATGCGGGAAGTCGTACGATGACCGCATGGTCCGACAGATACCGCCCGTCCCGTACCGGTTGACGATCGGCGCCCGCGAGGACCGCGAAGACCCGGAAACGCCGAGGCGGGAGCCGCTGCGGCTCACCGGACCCGCCCCGCTGAAGGTGGACGTCGAGCCGCGCCAGCGCTGAGCGAACACAAGAAAGACGCCCCGGACATCTCGTCCGGGGCGGCTCCTTTGCGTTACGCCGGTCACAGCGTGTTGGAGTAGGACACGCCACCGCCGCGCTCGGACAGCCACTTCTCCAGCGGCTCCATGAAGTCGGCCAGCAACTCCAGTTCGTGAGGCATGTGCCTCCTGCACTCCTCCGGTACGTCGAACCGGATTACCACGGATCTCATGCTGAGATCACCTCGGGGTCGTCGTACGGGGAGGACCACCCCTCGCCGAGGTGGGCGGTTACCAGCCTGTCCACTTCCTCGGGGTCCATGCAGCCGCCGGTAGGATCGTCGCCCTCCGCGATCACTTCGGCGTGGCTATGCCAGCCCAAGTAGTCATCAGGGTCGGTGGGCGCACCGACGCGGAGCACCCATGAGTTGTGGCGGGCGCGGAAGTAGAAGGGACGCCCGTCGGCAGCCCGTCCCTCCAGCTGGGTCGGGCACATGCCGTAGTAGCGGTCTGGGTTCTTCACCGGATCACACCGAGCATGTCCGGGCACGTCACATCCACCATCACCCCGAGGGCGAACCCACGCTGGTAGCCCTCGAAGTAGCCCCGGCCGCCGAGGTAGTCGAGGGCGGCGGACTTGCCGTCGGCGCGCAGGACGTCGCACGCGCCGTGGGCGGAGGCGATGATGTCGGGCTGGAACTCCCTGTTGACGCCGCCGAGGAGGAGGTGGACCTCCATCTGCTGGCCGTCGGTCCAGCCGGGCCAGGGGGCGGCGTGAGCGGTGGCCGACCAGCCGAGGCCGGTGGCAGTGAAGGCGAGTGCCGAGAGGGCGGCAGCGATGCGGATTCGCATGGATGGCTCCGATGAGGTTCGTTGATATGTGTTGATGCCATCAACACCTGAACGGGAAACGCCAGGTCGCAAGGGTTTGCGAGAAGTTCCCCAGGATTCGTTAACCCGCAGGTCAGGGGCGGAAACGCAGGGAATTTCAAGGGGTTCGAGTCCCCTTAGCTCCACCACGAACGTGCAGGTCACGGCTATGATGCTATCTCACTTGAGTAGCCATCAACAGTACGTATCAACACCTGCACGGTTCATCGGGGGAATCGAGAGGTGCTGAACGACTCCGAACGGAGCGCCAGCATGTCCAGTATCCGCGTCAACACTCGCAAGGATGGCACCGTCGCCGTCCAGGTCCTCTTCCGGGAGTATGACCCAGACGAGCAGCGCAAGGTTCAGGCAAGCGTCACATTCGATGACCATGCCGCCGCGCTCTCGTGGCAGAAGATCCTCGACAAGGTCGGGCCGGAGCAGGCGCGCAAGATCCTCGCGGCCGAGAAAACCGCCAAGCAGGTCAAGGTCGTGACCCTGAACGACGACTTCGCCGAAACCTACATCAAGTCGCTCACGGGCATCCAGAACGCCACCAGGAACCGATACCGGGCGTACATGCGCAACGACATCGGCCCGTACATGGGAGACCTGCCGTTGTCGGCCCTGTGTGCGGCAGACGCGGACCAGAACAGCGTCGTCCAGGACTGGGTCAACGACATGGAAGCCGACGGCGACAGCGGCAAGACGATCGCCAACAAGCACGGCTTCCTGTCCGCGTGCCTCCGGGTGGCGGTGAAGCGCCGGCTGCTGCCGTTCAATCCGTGCGATGACACCAACCTTCCGCCGCGGATGTACGAGCCGACGTTTCTCGAGCCCGAGGAGTTCGACGTCCTGTACGACGCTGTGCCGAAACGGTGGAAACCGATGGTGTTCTTCCTCGTGACCACGGGGGTTCGGTACTCGGAGTGCACGGCGCTGCACGTGCGCGACCTGAAGGAACATGTCCACGGCGGGGATTCGAGCTGGACCTGCCGTGTCGCGCGAGCATGGAAGTACACCGGCACGAACGAGCAGCTGCTCGGCAACACCAAGACCCGGAAGGGCACCCGGACGATCAACGTGCCGCGCGAGACGATCGACGTCCTCGGGTTGGATGGCCGGGCGAGTGGTGAGCTGCTGTTCCCCACGCAGTCCGGCGGTCGAATCTCCAGCCAGCTGTTCCACAACAAGTGCTGGCGCCCGACGCTGGAGAAGGTGGCCGAACAGATCGGGAAACGGCCGCGCCCGCACGACCTTCGGCACACCTGCGCGTCGTGGATGATCAACAACGGTGCCGAGTTGACGGACGTGCAGGGGCATCTCGGGCACGAGAAGATCACCACCACCGTGGACGTCTACGGGCACCTCGACCGCAGGTCGGGCAAGCGGGCTTCGACGGCGGTTTCGAAGGCGTTGGTGCGCACGACGGTTCGGGGCTCCGACTAGAGACCGTTTGGTATCCATCCCCTTTGCAAGATCTTTGGTTGCAGATTGGACAATAACTGGCCGTTATCTCCAGAAGAATGATGCATCACGGTTCGGTGAACACTAAGATCGGTCTTCTCATCGGCGGGAATCTCGAAACCGCTCGTATGCAGCGTTCTACGGGCGGAGTAGGGCGGAAGGGTGTGGACCGTGTGTGATGCACAGTGCAAGACCGAGCTATCCCAGGCAACAAGGCGCAACATTCGAAGCCCTCAAGAGCTATCGCGAACGCTGCGGTCTCTCAGCGACTCGGCTCTTGAGGGCAAGATCGGCAAGGGGGCGTCCCAACGCGTGCGTCGCGGTCACGAGACCCTATGCGACTTGTACGTCGGGGCGGTGCGATTAGGGGTTGATCCGGTGTCGTTATTCGAATCCTTCGACGTCTCGGAACGCTAGGGTCACGAACTCTTTGGCGGGCATCTCTAGTGCCTTCAGGATCAGGGCGAGCTGATTGAGGTCGGGGGACCTCTCGCCGTTCTCGAAGCGCTGGATCGTACTGAGGCCCAATCCGGTGATCTCTTTGAGCTTCTCGCGGGACATGCCGCGCTTGGCGCGCAGTCCCCGAAGCTCGTTCCCTACGGCCGTGTTGACGGCCTGGGCGAGGGTCTCGTTATCCATGCGGAACATTTTCCGTTCCGATCTGAGCTAGCGCAAGCTTTCGCGCGAGATGCAACCTTGCGAACTCTGAATAGATTCAGTTCACTTCGGGGTTGCCACAGTTCATAGTCGAGCGTAATCTGTTCATTATGGAACAGCTCGACAAGGCGGCTACGCAGAACGTCCTGCGTGCCATGAGCGTAGCTGGTGTCAACCTCGACGAGCTAGCCGCCAGGACCGGAATCCGCAAACACACTCTTCTCCGGCGCATGAGCACCGGCCCCTGGAAGCTCCAGGAGCTGGGACTTATCGCTAAGGCTGTCGGAGTTCGTCCCGAGGACCTGGTGTCGGGGGTGGCCGCGTGACCGCCCCCCGCCTCTACTCGCCAGCCGAAGCCGCCGAAGCCCTCGGTGTCACCGAAGACTGGCTGGTCAAGCAGCTCCGCGCCCGCAAGCTTCCCGGCCGCAAGGCGGGCCGGTTCTGGAAGCTCGCCGAACAGGACATCGAAGCCGCCATCGACCTGATGGCCGTGCCGGTGGTCGCGGCCAAGCCGGACCCCTCCGGGTTGAGCCGCCGCAGCCGCCGCTACCTGGAGTCTCGCGGGGGTGCGCGGTGAGCACCGACCTGACCCTGGCCTCCGCTCGCGCCGAGCGTGACGCCCTGGCCGACCGGACCGACGTCCTCGACAAGGTCGGCGTGCTGCGCACCCTGCCCGATGACACGCACGTCACGACGGAGATGGTCGCGACCTTCTTCCAGGTCGACGTCGAGGTCATCAAGAAGCTCGCCCAGCGCAACCGTGACGAGTTGGAGTCGAACGGATTCCGCATCGTGCGTGGTCCGGAACTGAGGGACATCCTGTCCACCAGTTCCCTGGACCCCCGATCGGCAGCCTTGGCCCTGTTCACTCGCCGCACTGTCCTGAACGTCGGGATGCTGTTGCGGGACTCGGTTCCCGCACGCCGACTTCGCAGCTACCTCCTCGACTCCGAGCAGGCCGTCCGGTCGATGAACGTCGAGCCGTTGTCTGGCCTGGAGTACGCCCTCGCTCTCGTCGATGCCGAGCGCCGCGTCCTGGAGGCCAACGCCCGCGCGGAGGCTGGCGAGAAGTTCAAGCGCGCCATCGAAGCCGGAGAGGGTTTGGGCTTGCGGGAGTTCCACAAGAAGTACTTCTCGGCGATCACAGAGACCGTGTTCATGGAGCACCTGTACGCGAAGGGCTACCTGATCGACCAGCGCGGCAAGGGAACGCTTCGCGAGTCCGGGCCTCGGGCGGGCACGTACCGGGATGGGTCGCAGCACCGCCACCCGTCGTACAAGGGCAAGAGGTTCTTCTACCTGCATGGCGTGCAGGACCGTGCTGGTTCGCGCCGTGAGAACACGCGGGTCCGGCCGGGCGAGTGGGAGTTGGCGCTGCGTGACCAACTCGCCGCCGAAGGGCTGACCGCGAACGAAATCACCACTGGCCTCTTCGTGATCGAGGGCGGCCGAACGGTGGGGGAGTTGGCATGACTACCGGCGGATTCCTGTACCGCGTCCAGATCGTGGAGTACCCGAAGGGCGCGCTTGCCCCGTCGAGGTACAACCCGGAATACCTCTACCCCGATCCCGACTGGGCGCCCGAAGGTTGGGACCCGGACCCCGAGTGGATCGAGAGGTTCGGCCGTGACACCGGTGCCGCTTTCTTCTGGCCGAAGACGGACAAGGAGTTCAAGTCCCGTTCGTCGGCTCGGAAGCTGAAGCAGCTCATCGAGTCCTATGGCGCGAAGGCCATCATCCAGCGTTCGGCGGAGATCGTGTGGCCGGAGGACGGACAGGAGCACGTCCGATGAGCCACGGCCAGAAGCCCCGCGTCCGCACGTTCTTCCCGCGCATGAAGGTGCGTCGCCCGCATCGCCCCCGCCAGCCGCTGACCGTCTTCTGGGACGAGAAGTTCCAGCCGGTCTGGTTCACGCGCGACAAGGGCATGGCCCGGCAGGCATGGGGCGCGTACTTCGGCTACAACGACGGCGTCATCACGCTGACCGGGCTCAAGGGCGGTGTGTCGTGATCGCTCTCCTGACTCCCATTTTCGTCGGCGCCCTCTTGGCGTTCCCCCTTTCCCTTCTCCAGCAGTATGCGGCCCGGGGGAGGCGGAAGTGAGCACCGAGCGTAAGCCCTTCGGCGCGCACGCTGGTCGCGCCTGGTCCGGCACTGCGATCGAGGACGCCTGCCTGTGCCCGCAGGAGCCGTGTGGGTTGGTCGATCCCGGCCTGGCCGACCCGGACTGCCCGCATCACCCGTTGGTGCGCTCGAAGTCGTTCCGTCAGGGCCACTCCGCCAAGGACTGTCCGGGCACGCGGATCGGTCAGTTGATCGAGCAGTCTTCGCTCGGCGGTGCCGATGCTCGCGCGCTGCGGGAGAGCGTGCCGGTGGAGGTCGCGCAGGAGGTTCTGCGGCGAGCGAATGCGAAGTCTTCCGACTCCCTCGGCGCGGTAACACCCCTGCCTGCTGCCGAGGGCGGGCGTCCCGGCGGTGATGGCAGCGGACCCCTTGCCGCGCCCCGCCGGGACGTGCCCGACGAGGAGGCGGTTGCGGTGCGCCGCCGGTACGACGCGCTGTTCCAGATCGCTGATCACCCGTGCTCTAACGGCGACGCGGCGTTCTCGTGCCCTGATCTGCCTATCGGCTGGGCGGAGTGGTGCAGCTACTGCATCGCCTTCGACGCCCTGAATCCGTCCTCATCCCCGGCTGGCTCCGGCCCCGGTGGTGAGGCTGCACCCTCGGCGGCCGAACGGTCGTCACGTGACGCCGCCGAGGGTGCTTCCAACTTCCCCTGACAAGGGAAATGGCCGCCGGAGCCCCACTCCGACGACCACCAACTCCACAGAACAAGAAAGAAGTCTACCGCAATGGTCAAGCATTCCGCAGAGTGCCAGGCACTCCTGGCCGAACTGACCCAACTCGCCATGTGGATCGACGAGCACACCGATGTCGAGGTGCGCGAGTTCTTGATCACCGTGTTCGACGAGGACCCGCAGGATTCGTTGCCGTTCATAATCGGTCGCCGCGTGTGGCCGACGGTTTCCCCGGCGGTGAAGTCGTGACCCCTTACGAGTATTCGCTGCGTCTGGACGAGATCCTCCGGTATGTCGGTCGTCTCCTGATCTCGCCGACGGGGTCGGTGGAGTGGGAGGTGGGTAGGACCTTCGCGCTGATCTCCGATCAGGAGCGGCTGCGGTATCTCCAGTCCTTGCTGGCGAATTCGCCGGAGGGTTCCCGGTTGTGGGAGATCGGCTGGGATCTGCGGGCAATCGTTCTGGGTTGGCCGGAAGCGCAGGCCGTCGCATGAACCTGCACCTTTCTCACCCTCACATCGCTGAGCGGTTCGCTGCCGCTTTCTCGTCCGCGCTGCATCGCGGTCTGTCCGCTGACGACCTCACCACCTCCGCTGCCGTGGCCCGGTGGGCGGAGTGGAAGACACCGGATCAGTGGGAAGCAGACCAACACCACAACAAGGGGGAGACCCGATGACCTCCGCTGACTCCCGCGCCCGCCGCCGCGCTATCGCTGCCCACCTCAACCAGATCCCCACCTCCTGCCCGGCCGATGTGTACGAGTGGGCGGAGACCGGACACCAGGTGATCGAGGACGAGTACGGCGATCTGACGTCGAGCCCTGACCCGGACGTGGCTAGCGGTGTGCATTGCGCCTTCGCCGCTGCGGTGCACAAGCACGGATGCTGCTGGTGCGGGAAGTTCCGCACCGGTCTGGAACTGGCCGAGACCGTAGAGCTTCCGGTGCATGAGCTGGCGTTGGCGGCCGAGCCGTCCCGCTGGCTGGATGCCATCGAACCCACCTCCCTGCTCGACACCGTGGCCGAGGCCATGGATCTCGGGGGTGATGACCGTGCCTGAGAAGTGGTTCCAGCGCGTCCAGGCCACTCAGGACCGCACAGGGTTCCGCACCCGTGCCACCGTCCACAAGCCCGGCTGTCTGTGCGCGACCTGTCACGCCGAGATGTTCGAGCGAGCTGCGGAGGAGCCCGAGGAGTTCGACGACACCGCAGCGTGGGACCGCGGACATGACCAGTGGGTCGACGAGCAGACGGGGGTGTCGTACTGATGGCCGTCAAATTCGCGAACAAGCAGGTCGCGACGGAGGAGGAGCTGAACGCCATCGCCCGCGCCTTCCTGTTCTCGTCCTGGCAGGAGATGGAGCGCACCTGCCGCTACCGCGATGCGAGGCGCGCCAGCGAAGGGAAGAAGAAGCCGTGACCGACACCAACCAGTTGATCGTCAACTCCCGCGGCGGCGTCGGGGAGTTGAAGCCGAACAAACCGCAGGAGCAGGCGCTGGCGCGGCGCACCGCCGCCCACTACGCCGAGAACGCCGACGAGCTGCGGACGTTCCTGGACATGCTCGGCTTGACACCGGACAAGCCAGCACCGAAGAACACGCACTGCACGGAGTGCGACGCCCCGATGTCCCGGAAAAGTATCGCGGGGCACAAGATGATGGGCCGCGACGGCCTGTGCCGGCCCTGCACGCGGCGTGCGGAGGAGGCGACCAAGCCCCGACGTAACTACGTGCGCACCGCACCGTCGAGGAAGCGGGGACAGAATCCTGGCGAGTGCGAACGCTG
>NZ_JBSGEZ010000061.1:0-46804 GCF_053603155.1 Nocardia sp. NPDC004260
AAAACACCCAGCAACCAGAAGCCATCCAAACCCCCCGGGCCACGACCCCGCCGAACAGGATAAAAACCCAGCTCAGAGGTTAAAACTCAAGCTAGCCCCTGTCGTGGTGAACACACGCCCGGGAGCGCTCTAGTCTGGAGTCCGATCGCGGCGGGCAGCGCCGCCGAGCCTCAGGAGGAGTCCCATGAACGCCACGCTGTCACGGACCGGCCGAACCGGCCTCGGGATCGCGATGGTCGCCATGGCGCTCGCGGGCTGCACCGACATCGAACGCGCGCTCAACCGCGGCGGCGACACCCCGTGCAGCGAGTACATCAAGCAGGACCAGGACACCAAGCGCACGACGATCACCAAGTTCGTCAAGCAACAGAGCAAGGACGACCGCGAGCCGGCGGGGACCGTGGTGGACGCGACGATGGTCTCGGTCGACTTGCTGTGCGGCGCTCAGGCCAATGCCGACACACCGATCAAGAACGCCGACGTCGCAGGCATTTTCATCCGGAAGTGACCGCTCAGCGCGGCGGATGGGCGGCAAGCCAGTCCGCCGCCCGCTT
Organism: Nocardia sp. NPDC004260; assembly: GCF_053603155.1. Classification (NCBI taxonomy): domain Bacteria; kingdom Bacillati; phylum Actinomycetota; class Actinomycetes; order Mycobacteriales; family Nocardiaceae; genus Nocardia; species Nocardia sp. NPDC004260. The sequence continues at coordinate 555 of NZ_JBSGEZ010000061.1, forward strand.
ACGCGAGGCCCGGGCCAGCCAGGCGTCCTGGATGACTTCGGTGAGCTCCCGACGGCTCAGTTCGCCGAGGTCCGCCGCGCGCACCAGGACCGACGGATGCCCGTCGAAATGCCGCGTGGTGAAGAACGGCGAGTCCGGGTCCTGGACCAGCGCCTGTTTGTCCGACTCCGACGGCACCCAGATCACGATCACATCGGCATAGCGCTCGCCGGTCGCCGGGTCGACCGCGTCCGGACGTGGATTGCGGAAGAACACGAACGATTTCCCCCCGACCTGGTAGATCGCGTTGCCGCGCGGTCCGTCGACGCGCGTCACATGGGGCATGCCCGAGGCCACGGCGTGCACGTCGGCGAGGCGTGCACGTGGAGTACCGGTCGCCATGCCAGCAGCTTATGGCGTGACCGGCCGGTAGGGCTCGAACAGTTCGCCACCGTCACCGGCGTCCGCCAGAATGAGAGTGCGAATACGAGCTCACACGACGATGGGTCTTGCACGTGGCGCGGTTCCGCACCCTCACGCAACAGCGGGTCCAACTGGAAAGAGAATGGGAGCGTTGGGCGACGGCTCCGCGGGCGACACCGGCGCCACGGAACACCGTCCTGCGCAAAGAAGTAGCGCAATCCTGGCGACGGTCGTTGCACACGGTCGATCCGGGCACCACCGGCGCACCGGGAGTGGACGACATCGGCGATCGCTGGGCCGCTTCCCCGTTGCGCGATCCGGTGACGGCGCTGGCGGGTGAACTGCGCGCCGTCACCGAGGACTCCGGTTATCTGGCCGTGGTCACCGACAGCGCGGGCACCGTCCTGTGGTCCTGCGGTGACCGCACCCTGCGCAGGCAGGCCGAGCAGGTCAATCTCGCACCCGGCGGCTGCTGGGACGAAAGCCATATGGGCACCAACGGCGTCGCCCTCGCCCTGCACACCGATCGCCCTGCCTCCGTGTTCTCCGCCGAGCACTTGGTCGCCGCCCTGCACGGCTGGGTCTGCTATTCCGCACCGATCCACGGCCCCGACGGCAGGCAGGTCGGTGCGCTGGATCTGTCCAGTTCCTGGGACCGTTCCCATCCCGCGGTGCGGACCTCGGTGCGCGCGCTGGTGACGGCGGTGGAGACGATGTTGCGCACGGCCGCGCCCCTGCCCGAGCCGGGAATCCGGCTGGAATGCCTCGGCGCCGCGCGACTGGTGCGCGACGGCGTGCCGCTGCCCCTGCCCCCTCGGCAATTGGAGATCCTCGCGCTGCTGGCGCTCCAGCCGGACGGCTTCTCCCCGGAGCAATTGCACGCCGCCCTCTACGGCGACCGCGCGGTTTCCATCAGCACGCTGAAAGCCGACGTCTCGCATCTGCGCCGCGCGATAGGCGGCGAGATCAGCAATCGCCGTTATGCCCTCACCGGTCCGGTGTCCTGCGACGCCGTCGACCTGCTCGCCGCCGTCACCGCGGGCGACACCACCTCGGCGGTCTGGCTGTACCGGGGGCCACTGCTGCCCGGATCGGAAGCGCCCGCCGTGCTGCAGTGGCGTGATCATCTCGACGTGGGTGTGCGCACCGCCGTGCTGGCCGGGGACCGCGCCGAGCACGCGGTGGCGTTCGGCGAACGCGTGCCCCGTGACATCGCGGTGCACGAGCACGCGCTGCGGTTGCTGCCGCCCGACGACGTGCGCCGCGCCCTGGTCGCGGCTCGGCTGCATACCGCGTTGCGCGACTGAGAATTTCCCACCAACCTCGCACCAACCTCGGCGGACCATAGTGGGTCGGTCCGAGATATCTGCGAGGAATCATGAGCTACACCAGACCGGGGGCCGGACTCCGGCATCGCCGACTACCCGACGTCCGGCTCCGTCGTCCACGCGGTGCGGCGGCGCACCGAACGCATCGGGTGGACATCACCGATCGCGCCAGGGCCGTGCTGCGCCACGTGATCGACCAGCACGGGGCCGTGCTGCTGCACCAGTCCGGCGGACACCACGACAGCGGCTCGCCGCGCTGTCTGCCTATCCGGGAGTCCCGGATCGGCGGCGAGGACGTTCTGCTGGGAAGCCTTCCCTGGCACACCGAATTGTGGATCAGCGGGGAGCAATACGAGCACTTGAAGCACGCCCACCTCACCGTGGACGTGGCCGACGAGCCCGGCGGCGGCCTCACCGACGCACTCGAGGACATGCGTTTCGTCATCAGATCACGGCTGCTCACCGACGAAGAAGCAGCGGCGATGGCGGCGGGCGGGCCGCCGCGCACCGGAGCCGACCGGTTGGCGTGACCCCTGCACGACCGAACCGGCGGGTCGTCCGTCCGGGTGGGCACGACCACCCGGACGGACGTCGTGTCTCAGCGCCCGGGCAGGAAACGCAGACTCCGGGCCACCGTCATCAGGAACGGCTGCCACTTGCCCTTGGGGAACAGTTTCGGCGCGTCGAGGTTCATGAAACGGGTGACCACGATCGACTGCGGCTCGGTGAATTTGAGCAGGCCGTCCGGCCCGTGGCGGCGCCCCACACCGGAGATGCCCATACCGCCCATCGGCGCCCCGGTGGTGCCCCATGCCGGCGCGTAGCCCTCGTCCACACAGACCGTGCCCGCGTGCAGCCGCGCCGCGATCCGCTCGCCTTCGGACTTGCTTCCCGCCCACACCGAGGCGTTGAGACCGTAGGCGGTGTCATTGGCCAGGCGCACGGCCTCCTCGACATCGTCGACCGGATAGATCGAGACCAGCGGTCCGAAGGTTTCGTCGCGGCCGCATTCCATCTCGTCGGTGACTTCGCCGAGGACGGTCGGCTCGAAGAACAGCGGACCCAGATCCGGGCGGGCCTTTCCGCCGGTGAGGACCTTCGCTCCCTTGGAGGTTGCGTCCGCGACGTGCTTGGAGACCGTCTCCAGTTGCGCTTCGGAGATGAGGCTGCCGATGTCGGTCGAATAGTCGTAGGCCGCACCGAGTCTGGCGGCGTTCGTGGCGGCGACGAATTTTTCGGTGAACGCCGCGGCGACCTGACGCTCGACATAGAGCCGCTCGATCGAGATGCACAACTGCCCGGCGTTGGAGAAGCAGGCGCGCACGGCCGCCCGCGCGGCCTTGTCCAGGTCGGCGCCCGCGGCCACGATCATCGGATTCTTCCCGCCGAGTTCGGCGGAGAAGCCGATCAGCCTGCGGCCGCACTGTTCGGCCAGGGTGCGGCCGGTCGCCGACGACCCGGTGAACATCAAGTAGTCGCAGGCCTCGACGATCGCGGTGCCGACGACGCCGCCCGGCCCGGGGACGACCGCGAGCAGCTCCCGAGGCAGACCGGCCCGGTAGAGCAATTCCGCACCGGCCAGTGTGGAGAACGGAGTCTGGCTGTCGGGTTTGACCACCACCGCGTTGCCCGCGATGAGCGCCGGTATGGAATCGCCGATCGACAGCAGCAACGGGTAGTTCCACGGAGCGATGACGCCGACCACGCCTTTGGGCTGGTACCGCACGGAGGCGCGGTTGAGCACGGGAAAGGCGCCCGGTACCCGGTGGCCGCCCAGCAGGCTCGGTGCGATCCTGGCGAAATAGCGGGCCGCGAACATCAGGCCCATGATCTCTTCCTGGGCCGCCCAGCGCGCTTTGCCGGTCTCGGCCTGCACGACGTCCATCAGGAATTCACGGTGCTCAACCACCAGCGCGCGGTAACGGTCCAGCACGGCGGCGCGTTCGGCCACCGGCTTGGCCGCCCAGCTCCGCTGCGCGGCCCTCGCCTTGTCGAAGGCGGCGGCGACATCGGCCGCCGTGCCGACCGGCACGCTGCCCAGCGGCTTCCCGGTGAAGGTCTCGGCGATCGTCCTGCGCTGACGATCTGCGGGCGCCTCGATCGCGGCCAGCGCGCTGAGGCGGTCGAATATATCGGCTTCCGGCGCGGGCATCGTTGCCTCCTACTTGTGAGTAACCGAGGGATACGGACAATCTACGCCGCGTCCGGGGGTGCCATGAACCGGCCACGGGAGGATTTCGGGCGGATCGGGCCCCGGCCGGCCGCGCAGGTGAACCGCGCCGGTCGCCATTGCCTCCCAGTTATGCGCTCCGGCAATAATTTTCGGTAGATCGCCGCCCGATCACGCGGAAGCGTGTCAGGTCAAATCCAGTCCCGCTCACCGGGACAGGACGCCCGGATCGCCGGGTTCGTGGATTACGTTGTGCCGATGTTCAGAGCGAGGCTCGGGGTCCGCACCCGGATTCTGGCGATCGCGCTCATTCCGAGCCTGACTCTGCTTGTCGTCGGCGTGGGCGCTGCGAGCTATCTGGTCGCGGAAGGAACCAAGGCCAAGGACTGGGCCGCCGAGAACCAGAAGGCCATCCCCTCCACCAGGGAATTGATGGAAGCGGTTCAGCAGGAACGCTACTTGACCCTCGCGCAGCTGAGCGGCGACCCCACGGCGGCAGTCCCGCTCGGCGCCGCGCGGATGCGGCTGGACGGTGCGCTGCGCGGCTTGGTCCAGGACTCCGAGGGCCTCCGCGGCATCGACGACTCCAAGCTCGGCGACAACGTCGCCAACTTCACCACCCTCACGCAGAACATGACCGCCGTGCGTTCCGGCGTCGACGCCGCGGCGCTGCCGCCCTCGGACGCGTACATGTTCTTCAACCGCCTGCTCGACGTGATCTCCGTCGGCACCAAAGTCGCCGAGCAGACCGCCCCGTACACCGAGATCGGCGTGCGGATTGCCACCGGCATGCGCCTGTTCAACGCTAACGAGGCAATGGCGCGCAGCAACGCGCTCGGCGGCATGTACGTCGACGGCGCCACCGCGCCACCGGCCATTCCCGCCGAGGAGTACGTCCGTCAGGTCGGCTTCTACCACACCGAGATCGCCGCGCTCAGCGCGGAACTGCAGGGCGCCGAACAGCACCAACTGCAGACGCTGACCGCAAGCCCGGCCTGGCAGCAGCTCACCGCGATGGAGAACGCCATCGCCCAGCGCGCCGTGACTGCGCCCGCGCCGACCGGCTCGAGCACATCCGGCAGCGGTACGCGTTCATCGAGTCCGCCGCCGCTGCCACTGAACACGCAGGAATGGCACAGCGCCGCCGCCGAGGTCAACCGCGGCCTGATGGATGCCTGGACCGCGCACAACCGGGCATCGCAGAAACTCGCGGAGGACAAGGCGGCCGCGGCGGCGACCAGATCCGCGTTCGCGGGCGGCGGCGTGCTGGTGGTCAGCGTGCTGGCGTTCCTCATCGCCGTGGTGATCGCCAATCGGGTCATCCGCCGGTTGAAGCGGCTGCGTGGTCAAACGCTGGCCCTGGCCGACGAGCGGCTGCCGGAGATGATGCGCAGGCTGCGCGACGGAGAGACCGTCGATCCCGCGGCCGAATCCCCGAATCTGGACTACGGCAGCGACGAGATCGGCCAGGTGGCCAAGGCTTTCCAGCACGCGCATTCCGCGGCCGTCTCCGCGGCGGTAGCCGAATCTCGTACCAGGGAAGGTGTCAAAGCGGTGTTCTTGAAGATCGCGCACCGCAGCCAGATCGTCGTGCACCGGCAACTGGAGATCCTCGACGAAGCCGAGCAGCAGCAGGAGGACCCGATACTGCTCGACACCTTGTTCCGCCTCGATCATCTCGCGACCAGGGAGCGGCGCAACGCCGAGAACCTCACCATCCTCGGCGGCGGCAAGCCGGGCAGGCAGTGGCGCAATCCCGTGCCGCTGGTCGATCTGGTGCGCAGTGCTGTCGGTGAGACCCTCGACTACGCGCGGGTCCGGGTGGCGCGGTTGCCCGAGGTTCGTGTGCTCGGCACGGTGGTCGCCGACCTCATCCACCTGCTCGCGGAGCTGGTGGACAACGCGACCTCCTTCTCCCCGCCGCAGTCGCGGGTCGAGGTGACCGGCAACGTGGTCGGCAAGGGCGTGGTGGTCGAGATCGGCGACCAGGGCATGGGCATGTCCGAAGCCGAGCTGACCAAGATGAACGAGATGCTGCGCAACCCGCCGGATTTCGGCGTGGCGGCGCTCTCGGCGGACTCCCGGCTCGGGCTGTTCGTGGTCGCGCAGCTGGCTACGCGCCACGGCATCGCGGTGCGGCTGTCGGACTCCGACTACGGCGGTATCAAGGCCATCGTGCTCATTCCGACCGCGCTGATCGCGACGGACCCCGTCGCACCGCAGACACCGGCGGAACTCACCGATCCCGGCAGCCGACGCAAACTCGTCGCCGGTGCCGCGGTCGCGGCGGACACCGGGACGTTCGCGCAGGCGGCATCGCCGGTGGCGACCCTTTCCGCCGAACCCGCCGCACCCCCGCGCTACGGACCGCGCCCGTACACCGAGGCGCCGACGCAAGCGGGTCCGGACGGCCGTCCGGCGTTGCCCCGCCGGAGCCGACAGACCAACCTCGCACCGCAATTGGCGCAGCCGGTCCAGGAGCAGGCCGCACCCGCGCAGCCACCCCGCTCCGCCGAGCAAGCCCGTGACCTGATGTCCGCCATCGAGAACGGGACCAGGCAGGGCCGTCGCGCTGCCGTCTCCGACGAACAGGAAGGCTAGGTGTGTCCGCTTCTCCCGCAGGTGATCTCAATTGGCTGCTCGACGATCTCGTCGATCGGCTGGCCGGCGTGCGCCACGCGGTGGTGCTGTCCACCGACGGGCTGCTACTGGGCCGCTCCAGCGGAATGAACCGCGAGGACGCCGAACACTTCGGCGCGATGTCCTCGGCGCTCTACGGGCTGGCGCGCAGCGCGGGCAACCGATTCGACGGCGGCGGGGTGCGCCAGGCGGTCATCGAACTAGACCGCGCGGTGCTGTTCGTGACCTCCGCGGGCGACAACGCCTGCCTGGCACTGCAGGCCGCCGAATCGGCCAATCTCGGCATGGTGGCCTACGAGATGAACCTGACCGTCCAGCGCGTAGGCAACTACCTGTCCACAACTGCGCGCCAAGACCTCGTCGGACATGTCGAATAGCCACCGCCATGACCAATCCGCGTGAGCCCTGGTTCGACGAGGCGGCCGGTCCGCTGGTGCGTCCCTACGCGCTCACGCGCGGGCGCACCAGCGGCGCCGGACCCGAGCTGGATATGCTCACCACCGTGGTCGCGGACACCTCCGCGTCCGCACTGCGACGCAGTGAACCCGAGTACGCCGAAATCCTTCGGCTGTCCCGGGTCTCGCAGACCGTCGCCGAACTCTCCGCACAGTTGCGTTTGCCGCTGGCGGTGACGAAGATCCTCGTCGGTGACCTGATCGGCGACGGGCAATTGATCTTCCGTGCTCCCGTTCCGACGGAGGCCGGACCCGATGACCTCAACATATTGCGAGCGGTACTGGATGGAATCCGAAAACTTTGACCCGAGCGGCACACCGCAACTGGCCGCCTCGGTCAAGATCCTCATCGCCGGCGGGTTCGGCGTCGGCAAGACCACGATGGTCTACGCGATCAGCGAAGTCCCGCCACTGCGCACCGAGGAACTGATCACCGAGGTGAGCACCGGCATCGACGATCTGTCGGGCGTCGAGCAGAAGTCCACGACCACGGTCGCCTTGGACTTCGGCAGGCTCACCATCGACCGTGACCTGGTGCTCTACCTGTTCGGCACGCCCGGCCAGGACCGGTTCTGGTTCCTGTGGGACGAACTCGCGCGCGGCGCGCTCGGCGCGGTCGTGCTGGCCGACACCCGCAGACTGGGCAACTCCTTCGCCGCCGTGGATTTCTTCGAGCGGCGTGGTCTGCCGTTCATGGTGGGCGTCAACTGCTTCGACGGCGCACCGCGATACACCATCGACGAGGTGCGTGACGCCCTCGACCTCGACACGGTCACCCCCGTCATGCTCTGCGACGCCCGCGACCGCAGCTCTTGCAAAGACGTCCTGCTCACCCTCGTCGAGCATCTGATCCAGCGGGCACAGCGCGCACACGCCACCACCTGATCGCGCCGCGTGTTCACACGCGGTGCACTCCCTCGGCGACTGAAACCCCGAGAGTTCGGGGCTCACACCTGCCGCAGCCAGGCGACGAACAGCAGCGCGCCACCGGCGACGAGCACGACCGCCGCCGGAGCGGGCCATCGCGGCCCGTTCCGGCCGAGCAAACCGCGGGTCAGCCGCAATTGGAACGCGCCGAGCCCAGCCAGGGCCAACAACCACACCGGCAGCAACCCGACACCGAGCGCCGCGTGCACCGCCCACGCCCCCGCCAATGTCGGGCCGCCCCAGGAATCCTCGAGATCATCGCTCGCGACGAGCGGATAGCAGACTCCGCGGAACGCGCCCAGGGCCGCGAGGAACGCCAGGAACCACGTCACCAGGCCCACCCCGCCACTGAGCACCGAGTGCGACACCGACCGGAGAGCCGAGAATTTATGCGGCAGAACGGATTCGCCGAGCATTCGCCGCGGCACGCGCAGTCGGGTGGGAATTCGCCGCGCAGCCGAGGGCAGGGCGCGCAGTGCGTAGGCTGCGTAGCGCAGAAGCGGCCGAAACCAGGACATATCGCCGACGGTAGCGCTGTTCTGCCCGCGATTCACCGCAGCAGGCCCGCGTGCACGAGATCGTCGAACAGCAACTGATCGACCAGGGGGACGAGGGCGCGGTCGGCATAGGAGAACCACGCGACCTCTTCGATCTCGCTGCTGGCGGCCAGCGTTCCACGATAATCCGCGGTGTAGCAACTCATCCGCACCAGCGCGCCGTCCGTCGGGCCGTGCACCGCCTCGTAGGTGCCGACATGCGCGGCGGTCTCCGGCAGCAGGGCGACGGTGAGTTCCTCCTCGATCTCGCGGAGCAGTGTCTGCAGGTCGGTTTCGGCGCCCTCGCGCTTGCCGCCCGGGATGTAGAAGACGCCTTTGCCACGCGGTCTGGCGCAGAGAATGCGTCCCTCCTCGATGCGCACCCACGCCACCGTGTCGATCAGTTGCCGCACTCGCCCGTCCGCCACCGCCGCAGCCTATCGCCGCGCGGCGGTGAACGCGGAACCGGCCGCACCCGCCTCAGCGCGAAGGCAGGAGGGAGGAATCCTTGGCGCCGGGGCCGAGAACGGGACACAGGTCGCGTGGGGCGATGTGCTCACCGCACTCGGAGCACACCGGTTCGACGGTCGCGAGGTTCCCGCACGTGGTGTGTACGGTCTGCACCGGCGGGCCGTCCGGGGCAGCCCATTCGTCGCCCCACTGACGCATCGCGGTGACGACAAGCCACAGCGAACGGCCTTTCGGGGTGAGCCGGTAGTCGTAGCGAACCGGATTGTCCTGGTAGGGCTCTCTGGTCAGTACCCCGTGCTCGATCAGATGCTCGAGACGCTGGGTGAGCACGTTGCGGGCGATGCCGAGACGGGCGCGGAAGTCGTCGAAGCGCGTCACGCCGAACAGAGCGTCGCGCACGATCAACAGCGTCCACCACTCTCCGACCACCTCGAGGCACTGGGCCAGCGAGCAGTTCATGTCCTCGAAGCTCGTCCTGCGCATATCCGCCAGCATAGTCGGTTGCTTCATAGAACTCACTCCCTTATGGTGCGTTGCATGAAACAACTCACTAAGCGGACACTCGCCGAGGAGTTCGCGCTCACCGAGACCGGCGCCGCCGGGTGGCAGGCGCGCGTCGACCGGTCCTGGCGCGGCTGGACCGGCCCGCACGGCGGCGTGATCGCGGCACTGCTGATCGAGGTGGCTCGCGCGGCCGCCGCGGAACCGCTGCCGGTGCGGGCCGTGGACCTCCGGTTCCTGGGCCGCCCCACCCACGAAGTGCTCACCTTCCATGCGATCGAACGCGCCGTCGGCCGCAGCACCGTCGTGGTCGAGGTGGGCGCCGACCAGGACGGCAGCCCGGTCGCGGGGGCGTCCGTCACGCTCGGTCGCGCCGTGGCGTCGGGCGTCGCGTATTACGCCGGCGCGCCCGCGCCGCGAGTGCCCGATCCCGATTCCTGTGCGCACTTCGCCCTCCCGCCCGAAATCGTGCCGGCGGCAGCTCATTTCGACATCCGTCCCGCAGCCGGGCCGCTGCCGCTGACCGGTGCGGACGAACCGATGATGTGCGCGTGGATCGAACTCGTCCCTGAGTTGCCCACCGATGCCGCGGCCCTCGCGATCCTCGCCGATGCCCTGCCGCCCGCCGTCTTTCCCACACTGCGCGCGCCCGTCGCGATTCCCACCGTGGCGTTGTCGATGCATCTGCACGACGTGCCGACCGAGGGCTCGCCGGTGCTGGTGCGTACGGTGAACGCCTCGACCGGCGGCGGCTGGTCGGTGGACGACACCGCGATCTGGGATCGAAGCGGCCTGCTGCTCGCCTCGGCCCGCCAGACCCGCCGCGTGCTCGGCTGAACGGAGACGATCGTGCATTCTCCGTCCACGCCGCCCAACCGGGCCACCGACTTCCGGGTCGTGCTCGCCGTCGTCTCCCTCGGCGTCCTGCTGTCGAGCCTGGACCTGTTCATCGTCAACGTCGCCCTGCCGGACATGGCCGCCGACCTCGGCGGAGCGCAGATCTCGGGACTGTCCTGGGTGCTCAACGCCTACGCGATCGTGTTCGCCGCGCTGCTGGTCCCGGCGGGACGACTGGGCGACCGTCGCAGCATCCGGACCACCTTCCTGCTCGGGCTGGTGGTCTTCGTCGTCGGCTCGGCACTGTGCGCCACCGCCTGGGACGTCGGGTCGCTGGTGCTGTTCCGCGTGCTCCAGGCCGTCGGCGGCGCGCTGCTGACGCCCGCCTCGCTCGGCTTGGTGCTCGCGGCCAGCCCGCCATCGCGCCGCGCCGCCGCCGTGCGGCTGTGGGTCGCCTTCGGCGGGCTCGGCGCGGCGCTCGGCCCGGTCCTCGGCGGCCTTATCGTCGAATTCGGCTGGCGCTGGGTATTTCTGGTGAATGTGCCGATCGGTCTTGCCGCCGTGGTGGTCGGACTGCGGACGCTGCCCGATCCCGAGGGCGACGGCGGGCGGTTGCCCGACCTGCTGGGTGCGGCGCTATTGGTCGGCGCGATCGCGAGCCTGGTGCTCGCGCTGGTCAAGGGCGAGGACTGGGGCTGGTCGTCGGGGCGGGTGCTGGTCGCGTTCGCGCTGGCGGCGACCCTGACGGTGGCGTTCGTCGTCTCCTCGGCCCGGCACCACAGCCCGGTGGTGGATCCGGCGCTGCTGCGCGCGCCCAACTTCGCCTGGATGACCGGCAACGCGGTGTTGTTCAACGTGGCCTTCGGCGCGATGCTGCTGTCGGTGGTGCTGTGGGCGCAGAACGTCTGGGATTGGTCGGCGTTGCGCACCGGACTGGCCATCGCGCCCGGCCCGCTGATGGTGCCGGTGGTCGCCGCCCTGGCGGGACGGCTGATCGGCCGGATCGGGGCCGGGCCGGTCATCGCCGCGGGCGGGATCGTGTTCGGCGCGGGCATGCTGTGGTGGGCGCGGGCGATCACCTTGACGCCCGACTATGTCGGTGGCCTGCTCGGCGGCATGGTGGTCAGCGGCATCGGCGTCGGCCTCACCCTGCCGACCGCCTTCGCCGCGGGCACCGGCGGACTGCCGCCGCAGCGGTTCGCCACCGGATCGGCCGTGCTGAGCATGGCGCGCCAGCTCGGTCTCGCCGTCGGCGTCGCGGGCCTGGTCGCGGTGCTCGGCTCACCCACAAGCCCGGAGGCGACACTCGACGCGTTCCGGCACGGGTGGTACGCGACGGCCGTGGTCGCGGTCCTCGCGGGCCTGATCGGCGCGGCCGCGCGTATGCCGAAACCCACTGTGTCACAACCAGATTCGGCTATCCAGTCGGCCGTCGTCTGATCCGGATCCACGCCCCCGGCCCGTGCGTGACACTCCGCTCGGCAGCGCCGATTCGACAGCGCGGGTCGCGCCGCCCATTGCCCGGCGATCCGCGGCCGCACTTTCCGGATCCATCGCGGCGCTGTCCGTAGTGGCTGTCATCGGCCGATTCGTCGGCCGCACACCTGGTCGATCCCTGGTCGACGTCCGAACAGCACCGGACGCCGACCAGGGTCCCACGCGACGGGCAGTTCAGCGGCTGGGGCTGAAACCGCCGCACCACGAGCGGCGGAATCGGCACCAGTAGCCCGTTTCGGTTGGCAGGGCATCCTCGACAGCCTGGAACACCCTGTGGCACAGCATGGCAACGCTACGCGACTCGCACCGTGAGGCTCTCGCGCCCGGCCGCCAGCGCCACGTGGGCGAGGGCCGCTTCCAGGCCCCGCGCAGGCAACGGCGCACCGTCGAACATGGTGATCTCGACGGCGTCCTCGGCGAGCTCCCAGACACCCGCGATGCGCCCACCCACCACGACGATCGGTGAGATCCAGCCCGCGGTGCGGCTCACCTTCGCACGGTGTGCGGCAGGCAGCAGCACGGTGTCACCGGTGCCCGGTCCCAGCACGTATTGATCGAAGGCGCCGAGCAGGTGCACCATGGCGCTCGGCGCGGCGGCGGCCAGTGCGTCGACCTGGTCGGTCGGCAGGAAGGCGCGGCGGCCCTCCACGTCGATTTCGGTGATCAGCTCGCCCAAATCGGCGAACCAACGGCGCACCGTGGTCTTGCGCAGACTGTTGCGGCTGAGCCAGGCGTCGAAGGTCTCCGGCGTCGCCGGGCCGTAGGCGCCGAGATAGCCGAGGATCGCCACCCGGGCCGCGGCGTCGAGATCGGGCAGGCCGGGCCAGTCGCGCACCAGGTGCGCGGGACTGGTGAACGTCACTTTGGTGCCTCGTGCCGGGCCGTGACACAGCACGCCCTGCCAGGCCAGCGGTTTGAGCAGCGCACCCCAACCGGATCGCAGTTCCTCCCCCAGCCGATGGAATTCCGGTGCGGACACCAGGGCTTCGACCAACTCCTCCCGGGTGAGCACCGCGGCGTCGAGTACCTGCGCGACCGCCTCGGTCAGTGCCGCCACCTCCGTGGGCGAAGCGCCGAAGTTCTTCTGCCACGAGGGTTTCTCCCACGTGCGCGCGGAACCGATGAGCGCGAGAACGGCGGCGGCCTGTTCCGAAGGCAGCGCGTGCAGCGTGCCACGCATCGCCCAGGTCTTCATCAGCGCGCCGTCGTCGAGCGCGCGCACCAGCGCGCCGGATTCCGGCTTCGTGCTGCGCAGTGCGACCGCCAGTTCGGCCGCTGAGGTGACCTGAGCCTGGACACCGCACAGACGCCCGGCCACCGCTACCGCACCTTCGTCGGTCCGGGACACGACATGGTGCCGGTCCAGCCGCCAGGCGAAAACCTGATCCCAGGTGGCCCGCATTCGCGCTCCTTCTACTGCTCAGCTCAGCATCGTGCCCGCGCAGGCGACCAGCGCGGCAGCCAGCGCCGACCCGGCGACCGTCATCGCGATCACGCCGAGCAAAGCGGTGCGGGTGGTGGCGCGCCGAATCGCGCCGACCGGATCGGCCAGCCGTTCGGCGCGGACCAGTACCGCCGTGCCCGCCGCGGCCAGCGCACCCGGCGGCGCGGGCTCGACGATGCCGACGATCGCCAGCAGCCCGCCCAGCAGCGGCAGCGAACCGTGCTCGTCGGCGGCCTTGTCGTCGGCGCACATCTCCAGCAGGCGGGCGATCTCGGCCGCGCCCCCGGTGAACAACCGCAGGCCGGGCAGTGTGGTGGCCACCGCGCGCAGCACCGCCGTCAACGCCGCGTGCCTGCCGGACAGATGCGCGCGTTCGTGCGCGAGTACCGCCGCGAGTTGATCCTCGTCCAGCGCCGCCAGCGCGGCGGTGGTGACCACGATGGTGTCGGGTCGTCCCGGCACGCAATACACCTGCCGCTCCGGTGAGTCGAGCACGACCGCCCCGATTCCCGGCACCGGCCTGCCGACCAGACGGACCGCCCGCGCGTGGACGCTGGTGCGCCTGCGCATGTCCAGCACGACTCCCACGGCGCGCGCCACCAGCGCGACGGTTCCGGTGGACACCAGTGCCGCCACCGCGAACGTGGCCGCACGGCCCGCTGCGGCGCCGTGCGCATCCACCGGAGCCCATAGGAACGAGGCGCACGCGTGCAACGCGTCCTTCGGATGTCCCCAGTAGGTGGCGAACTCGACGGTCAGCACCGCCGCCGCGACCCCCCATGCGCTCAGCGCACCGATGATCGCGACAACCCAGGCGATCACACCCAGCCGCGGCGCGATCCCGCGATGGGTCAGTCTGCGCAGCACGGGCGGACCGAAGGTCGCCACGACGCCGCCGTACAACGTCAGAGCCAGGGCCAGGCTCACGGCACTTCTGGTGACTTACGCGCCGCGAGTCTGCGTAGCGCGGCACGCAGCCCCGCCGACTCCTCGGCGCTGATCCGATCGACGAAATGGCTGAGTACCAGATCCGAGCGTCCGCCCGAACCCAGCGCCTCCAGCATGAGCCGGGCGCTGTGTTCCTCCCTGGTGAGCGTCGGCCAATAGCGATAGGCCTTGCCCGCGCGTTCACGCGCCAGCCAGCCCTTGCGATGCAGGTTGTCCATGGTCGACATCACCGTCGTATACGCGATGTCGCGCTGAGCCGACAGTTCGTCGAAGATCTCACGCACCGTTGTGTCCTCTGCGTCCTGATCCCAGATGCGGTCCATGATCACCGCCTCCAGATCCCCGAATCCACGCACCGTACCGACTCCCTCATCCGAGCTGTACCCCGTCGTGGGAACAGGTTACCGGTCCGGGTGGGTTACTACGGAGGCAACCAGTAGATCCGTCCGCTCCGACCGCACCCTGTCGGGGGCGTATGCGAACATATGTTCGTGTCCGACGCGCCCGTCTCCCGATCCGGCAGGCCCCGGATTCTCGCGCGGCCGGAGGCATCGATCCTGCATGCCGACCTCGACTCCTTCTATGCCTCGGTCGAGCAGCGGGACGACCCGTGGCTGCGCGGCAAACCGGTGATCGTCGGCGGCGGCGTCGTCCTGGCGGCCAGCTACGAAGCGAAGGCGTTCGGAGTGCGCACCCCGATGAACGGCGGACAGGCGCGCCGGTTGTGCCCGCACGCGATCGTGGTGCCGCCGCGCATGTCCGCCTACGCCGAGGCGAGCAGAGCCGTCTTCGAGATCTTCCGCGACACCACACCCGTGGTCGAGGGCATCTCGATCGACGAGGCCTTTCTCGACGTCGGCGGACTGCGCCGGATCGCGGGCGAGCCCGTCGCCATCGCGACGCGGCTGCGTGCGGAGGTCCGCGACCGGGTCGGCCTGCCCATCTCGGTGGGCATCGCTCGCACCAAGTTCCTCGCCAAGGTGGCCAGCGCCGTCGCCAAACCCGACGGATTACGGCTGGTGCCGCCGGACGGCGAACTGGACTTCCTGCATCCGCTGCCGGTCGAAAGGCTCTGGGGCGTAGGCGATGTCACCGCGCGCACGTTGCACGAGCACGGCATCACCCGGGTGGGCCAACTGGCCGAGCTGGGCGAGCGCCCGCTGCGGGCGATCCTCGGACCCGCCGCGGCACGCCATCTCTACGCCTTGTCCTGGGCGCGTGACCCGCGCCGGGTCGAGACCGGCCGGCGACGGCGCTCGATCGGCGCCCAGCGTGCCCTCGGCCGCAAGCACCGGCCGCCGGACGAGATCGAGGCCTATCTGCACGGGCTCACCGATCGGCTCGGCCGTCGCCTACGCACCGCCGACCGGGTGTGCCGAACCGTGGTGCTACGCCTGCGTTTCGACGATTTCACCCGGGCCACCCGCTCGCATACTCTCGCCGGGGCCACCGACCACACCGAGACGATCCTGAGCGCGGCCCGCACCCTGCTCGCCGGGGCGATGCCGCTCATTCAGGAACGCGGCCTCACCCTGATCGGTCTCGCGCTGACCAACCTCGACGACGCCGACTCCGTCCAGCTCACCCTGCCCTTCGAAGCCCGTGCCACCAGCAGCCTCGACGCCACCCTCGACGACTTGCGCAAGCGCTTCGGCTCCGCCGCCGTCACCCGCGCCGCCCTCCTCAACCGCGGCGAGGGCCTCTCGGTTCCTCTTCTCCCCGACTAGCCACGCCTCAGTACGAGCGTTTCGGCCGCTTGTCCATCAACCGCAGAATCAGCGGCGTGAAGATCAGCTGCATGGCCAGCTCCATCTTCCCGCCGGGCACTACGATGCAATTCGTCCGCGACATGAACGAGTCGTGCAGCATCGACAGCAGATAGGGGAAGTCGATCACCTTCGGGTCGGCGAACCGGATCACCACGAAACTCTCGTCCGCCGTCGGAATGGTGCGCGCGATGAACGGATTGGACGTGTCCACGGTCGGCACCCGCTGGAAGTTGACGTAGGTGCGGGAAAACTGCGGGCAGATGTAGGTGACGTAGTCCGGCATCCGCCGCAGGATCGTATCGATCACGGCCTCGCTGGAGTACCCGCGCTCGGTCTTGTCCCGGATCACCTTCTGAATCCACTCCAGATTGATGATCGGCACGACGCCGACCAGCAGATCGGTGTATCGCGCCACATCCACGGTCGAGGTGACCGCCGCGCCGTGCAGGCCCTCGTAGAACAGCAGGTCGCTGCCCGGCGTCAACTCCTCCCACGGCGTGAAGGTGCCCGGCGGCTGGCCGTAGGGCTTGGCCTCGGCTTCGTCGTGCAGGTACCGGCGCACCGTTCCGACCCCGGTCTCGCCGTAATCGCGAAACAGCGTCTCCAGTTCCTTCAGCAGGTTGGCCTCCTCCCCGAAATGCGAGAACCGCAGATTGCGGCTCTGCTCCGCCTCGGCCATGGCCAGTTTCATCTCGTTGCGGTCGTAACGGTGGAACGCGTCGCCCTCGACGATGACCGCGTTGATCTCTTCGCGGCGGAAGATCTCCTGGAAGGTCCGCGTCACGCTGGAGGTCCCCGCCCCGGAGGACCCGGTGATGGCGACGACCGGGTGCTTGACCGACATGGTTCTCCTCTTCAGCGCTGGGCCGGACGAAACAGCGACCGCCTGCCGAACAGCGAGCTGTCGAAGCTGGGGCCCTCGTCCGGTTCGCGGTGATACCGCTCGATGCGCTCGACTTCGTTGCGGGAGCCGAAGATCAGCGGCACCCGCTGATGGACGTCCCCGGGCGTCACTTCCAGCACTCGCTCGCTGCCGGTGGTCGCGGAACCCCCGGCCTGTTCGACGATGAACGCGATCGGATTGGCGCCGTAGAGCAACGCCACCCTTCCCGGACGCGTGGGCGGGCGGGTGTCGCGGGGGTACAGGTACACCCCGCCCCGGTTCAGGATGTGAAAGGTGTCGGCGACCAGGGATGCCACCCAGCGCATATTGAAATCGCGCTCGCGGGGACCGTCGACGCCGTCGAGGCACTCGTGCACGTAGCGGCGCACCGGTCGTTCCCAGAACCGCTCATTGGCCGCGTTGATCGCGAATCCGGAGGTGTCGTCGGGAATGCGCATCCGCGGGTGGGTCAGCACGAACGCGCCGATCTCCCGGTCCAGGGTGAACCCGTCGACCCCGCTGCCGGTCGTCAGCACCAGCATGGTCGCGGGCCCGTACAGGGTGAACCCCGCGCACACCTGCTCGACGCCGGGCTGCAGGAAGTCGGCCGCCGCAGGGCCAGGGCCCTGCGCGGGCGCGCGCAGCACGCTGAAGATGGTGCCCACCGGCAGGTTGACGTCGATGTTCGACGAACCGTCCAGGGGATCGAAGGCCAGCAGGTACTTCCCGCGCCGATGGGTGGCGGGCACCGGATGGATCTCGCTGATCTGTTCGGACAGCAACGCCGCAAGGTGCCCGGTCCATTGAGTTTCGGCGACCATGATGTCGTTGGTGATCGCGTCCAGTTTGCGATGCACCGTCGGCGGCAGATTGTCCGGCTCGGACGCACCGATCGAGCCGACGATCGCGCCCCTGGTGACCTGATTGGCGACGATCTTCGTCGCGGTCGCGATCACGTTCACCAGGGCGGAGAACTCACCGGACGATCCGGGATGCCGATGCTCCTGTTCGATGGTGTAGCGGGTGAGGGTCTTCAGTCCTTCTGGCATAACGCCTCGATCTCGTCACCGGGGTCACACGGTCGGCTCGCCTGCGGGCTCGGGGTCGGTGAACACGCTGCTGCCGTAGACATCCCGGTCGGTCAGCGTGATCAAATCGGTCTTGGTCAGCGGTCTGCGCAGTTCCACGAGACGCTTGGCCTGCCGCAACCGGCAACGGTCGAGCGCGTTGCGGACGCTGCGCGCGTTGGAGAAGCGCGGGCGGGCCATCCGGTGTTCCAGGTACTCCCCGAAAGCGGTCCGCGCCGCGTCGTCGAAGTGGAAGTTCTCCGCCGCCACCATGAGCTCGGCGATTCCCAGCAGCTCCGCGTGCGTGTAGTCGGCGAACTCCAGGTGATGAGCCACCCGCGAGGACAGGCCCGGATTGGCGGAGAAGAAGCGGTCCATCCGGTCGGGGTAGCCCGCGAAGATCACCACCAGACTGGCACGTTCGTTCTCCATCTCCTGCAACAGGATCTCGATCACCTCCTGCCCGTAGTCGCGTTCGTTCTCCGGCCGGAACAGGTAGTAGGCCTCGTCGATGAACAGCACCCCGCCCGCCGCCTTGGCCAGCGCCTCTTTGGTTTTCGGTGCGGTGTGCCCGATGAACTGACCCACGAGATCGTCGCGGGTGACCGTGTGCACCTTGGGTTTGCGGATGTAGCCCAGGGCGTGCAGCATCTGCGCCATCCGCAATGCCACCGTGGTCTTGCCCGTGCCGGGACCGCCGGTGAAGCTCATGTGCATGGTCGGCCGCGAGGAAGTCAGCCCGAAACGCTGCCGGGCGCGGTCGATCAACAGCAGCGCCGCGATCTCGCGGACCCGCCGCTTCACCGGAGCCAGCCCGATCAACTCCGCGTCCAGCCTGCGCAACGTTTCCTCGACGTCGTGACCCGCGATGTCGCTCGACAAGTCCAGCACCGCGTCCTCGGCCAGGATTTCCGGCTCTTCCGGATCGGCGGACGCCGTCCGCACCGCGCCGGGGACATCGGTCCCCGGCCGGTGCAAACGGAATCCGGAGCCGTTGCGCTCAGCCGCCATACCGCTCTCCCGGCCGGACGGTCGTGGCATACGAATGCAGGCCGTATGTCTGCATCCGGTCGGGCCCCTCGGTGCGGGTGAGCACGAAACCCGGCTCATCGGGCGGTCGTTGCACCAGGAAACTCAACGCCGTCGTCTGCCTGGTGTAGCGGGCGTCGTAGGCTAGCACCCGCACATAGTGCCGGGGGAAAGTCGCCCGGCACGCGTCGATCTCGGCCAGCACGCCGTCGGGCTCGTCCAAGTCGAACAGCGGCAGCCCCCACATCTCCCAATAGGCATTACGTGGGTGCGGATCGTCGGTGTACTCGATGGACACCGGCCAGCTGTTGAGCAACGCGTAGCGCACTTGGGCGGCGATCTGCTCGTCGGTCAGCGGCGGCAGGTAGCAGAATGTTCCGTGCCTCAGATACATCGGCTCGTCCTTCCTGGATGGTCAGCGGCTGGCCGTCGGCACAGCGTCCGGCGCGTCGGTGGAGGTGTAGTCGAAGGTGACATCGCCCCAGGTCGCCAGCGCGACATCGAGCGGACGGCAGATCTCGGCCGCCTTCCTGAGCACATCGGGGCCTTCCTTCAACAGGTCGCGGCCTTCGTTGCGGGCCTGCACGACCGCCTCCAGCGCGACCCGGTTCGCCTCCGCGCCCGCGGCGATGCCGAGCGGATGCCCGATCGTGCCGCCGCCGAACTGCAGCACCACGTCGTCACCGAACAGGTCGAGCAGTTGATGCATCTGCCCGGCATGGATGCCGCCGGAAGCCACCGGCATCACACCGGGCAGGCTCGCCCAGTACTGGTCGAAGAAGATCCCGTTGGCCGGCTCGGTCCGGATGTGGTTCTCCCGCAACGTGTCGTAGAACCCCTTGGTCGTCGCCGGGTCGCCCTCCAGTTTCCCGACCACGGTGCCCGCGTGCAGATGGTCGACGCCGATCAGCCTGCACCACTTGGCCAGCACCCGGAAGCTGACGCCGTGCGTCTTCTGCCGGGTGTAGGTGGAATGCCCCGCGCGATGCAGATGCAGCAGCACCCCGTTGCGGCGCGCCCAATGCGACATCGACTGCATCGCGGTGAAGCCGACGGTGAGGTCCATCATGATGACGACGCTGCCGAGTTCCTTGGCGAACTCCGCGCGCTCGTACATCTGCTCCATCGACGCCGCGGTCACATTCAGGTAATGGCCTTTGATTTCGCCGGTCTCCGCCATCGCGCGGTTGACGCCTTCCATCGCGAACAGGTACCGGTCGCGCCAGCGCATGAACGGCTGCGAGTTGATGTTCTCGTCGTCCTTGGTGAAATCCAGGCCGCCTTTGCATGCCTCGTAGATGACGCGTCCATAATTGCGGGCGGATAGCCCGAGTTTCGGTTTCACCGTCGCGCCGAGCAGCGGCCTGCCGTATTTGTTGAGATATTCGCGTTCCATCACCGTGCCGTGCGGCGGCCCTTGGAACGTCTTCACGTACGCCACCGGAATGCGCATGTCCTCCAGCCGCAGCGCCAGCAGCGGCTTGAACCCGAACACGTTGCCGATGATCGAGGAGGTCAGGTTGGTGATCGATCCCTCCTCGAACAAGTCGAGATCGTAAGCGATATAGGCGAAGTACTCCCCCGGCCGCCCGGGGACCTCGTCGATGCGGTAACACTTCGCCTGGTAGCGCGAGTGGGCGGTGAGCCGGTCGGTCCACACCACCGTCCAGGTCGCCGTGGAGGATTCACCCGCCACCGCGGCGGCCGCCTCGATCGGATCGACACCGCGCTGCGGAGTCACCCGGAACACGGCGAGCACGTCGGTATCCGACGGCTGGTAGTCGGGCGCGTAATACCCCATCGACGCATAGGATTGGACACCCGGATCCCAGCGGTCGCGTTCGGTTTCTTCGGCCATCGTTCCTCCTGCTGTGCCACTGCGGGACACCCGCACCCGGGTGAACGGGCGTGCCTTGGGATTTCCAGGATGACGGGCCGGATACCGACAAACAATTTGATTGTTTCTCGCGATACTCAACATATTCGTTGAGTTTGTTACCGTTCTCCGGTGGGTATGGTGAGCGCGGCTCGGATGGAAACCTTCCTGGCCGTCGCCCGCCACGGCAGCATCCGCCGCGCCGCGGCGCAGTTGCACATCACCGAGGCCGCGGTCTCCGCGGCCGTCGCGCACATCGAGAAACAGCTGGGGGCAAAGCTCATCGCGAAGTCCGGGCGCGGCATCGCGCTCACCGAGGCCGGGCGCGTCTACGCCGAGTACTGCCGCGGCATCCTCGGGTTGATGAAGGAGGCGCAGGCGGCCGTGCGCCGCGCCGAGACCGGGCGACTGCGGATCGGCGTGGTCGCCACCGCGGGCGAGTACGTCCTGCTGCGGCCGCTCGCGTCGTTCCGCCGCCGGTTCCCCGACATCGAACTGAGCCTGTCGGTGCATCCGCGCGACGCGCTGTTCCTCGAATTGCAGCACCACGAAACGGATCTCGTCATCGCAGGCCGACCGCCACGCGACACCGGGCTGGTGGTGCGCGCCCGGCGGCCCAGCCGCCTGGTCGTGGTCGGCCTGCCGGAACTCGATCCGCTGCGCGCCACCTGGCTGCTGCGCGGGCGCGGCTCCGGCACCCGCGAGGCCACCCTCGCCTTGCTCGACCAACTCCGGATCGAACCGCCGGTGCTCACTCTCGGCTCCCACGGCGCCGTTCTCGCCGCCGCGCGAGAAGCACTGGGGGTGACGCTGATCCACAGCGATGCCATCTCCCAGGACCTGGAGAACGGCGCGCTGCGCGTCCTCCCGGTCGAGGGCACCCCGCTGGATCGTCCCTGGCATGCCATCACCACCCGCACACCGACCCCGACCACCCGCCTGTTCCTCGCCCATCTGCTCGACCCCGCGGAGGTCGGCTCCGACGCCTTCCACCCGCATTGAGGCCCGCGACCTGCGCGGACCGGCGCCACAGCCGCCACGGAAACCGACTGGACGGATATGACAGACTCACTCGCATGACCCGAGGGGATGTTCCGTCCAACGTCTCGGACACCGCGCGCTGGGTCGCGGCCTACCGCGCACGCGAGACGACGCGCCCGGACGCGCTGTTCCGCGATCCGCTCGCCGACCGGCTGGCCGGCGAACGCGGCCACGCCATCGCCGACAACGCGCCTCCGGTGATGCGCGACGGGTGGCCGATCGTCACGCGGACCAAACTGATCGATGACCTCATAGCCACAGCGATCGGCGAGGGCTGCGACCGCGTCCTCAACCTCGCCGCCGGTCTGGACACCCGCCCCTATCGGCTCGACCTGCCCGACGAGTTGCTCTGGATCGAAGCCGACCTGCCCGAGATCGTCGCCGAGAAGGACAGCGCCCTCGCCGGCGAGACGCCGCACTGCGTGCTCATCCGCCGCGCGGTCGACCTCGCCGACCCCGAGGCGCGGGTGAAGTTCCTCGACGAGGCGCTCGGCGCGATCGGCCCGAACGCCACCGGCGCGTCCAAGGCCCTGGTACTCACCGAGGGGCTGCTGATGTACCTCGACCCGCCGACGGTCACCGACCTCGCGACCGCACTGGCCCGCCCCGAAATCGCCTGGTGGCTGCTGGACCTGAGCCTGGGCATGCGCAAGATGCGCTCCGGCGACACCTTCGCCAACGCGCCGATGCAGTTCGAACCCGCCAACGGCGTCCGCTTCTTCGAAGACCTCGGCTGGCGGCCGATCGAACTGGAAAGCCTGCTGCTGCACGCCCGCAAATTCCACCGCGCGCCTTGGTACCTACGTCCCTTCACCTATCTCCCCCAGCCCGACCCCCGCAAACCCATGCGCACCCCCTGGTCGGGCATCATCCGTTTCCGCCACACCTGAGCGACGCCGCCCGCGACTACAGCTGGCCGTGCTGGGAGTCGAAGGTGAGCACGCGGCCGCCCAGTTGGATCTGGGCTCCGGGTGTGAGGGCGACCGGCTGGCCGGGGACCGCTCGGACCCAGTCCTGGCGTCCGGGATGACGGATGTGGGTGCCGTTGGTGGAACCGCCGTCCACGACCGTGACATCCCAGTCGACGAGGCGGATCTCCGCGTGCGCCCGCGACATTCCGCCCGAGCTGTCCTCCAGCCGCACCGGGCGCGCACCACGCGCTACCGCGTCCGAATGCTCCGGTTCGCGGCCGAGAACGCAGTCGCTGTCCAGGACGAACGACGTGCCGTCGTCCAGTAGCAGCACACCGAGCGGTGGGCGCACCCCTTCGCTGAGCACGCAGGTGAGCTGATCCATCCGGATCCCGCAGACCGCGCAGAACGACACCCGAGGATCGTTGTGATGATGCCGGGCGCATTGGAAACCCGGCACGATCACGCGATGTCCCAGCGCGTTCGAGCCGGTCGACCCGAGCGCGTCGGCGACGACTCCGGCCGAGGGAACCATCGTCTCGGCGAGATTCGCGTCGTTGGCGATCGCGTGATCCCGATCGGTGCGGTGCGCGGGCCGCGCCGGGCTCTGGTCCGGCGCCGGTGGTAAGGGCTGCGCCGCCGGCGGCGTCACGCCTTCGCGTGGCGTGGCCCGCCGCGCCGCCGCTTGGAGATCGACTTCCGTCGCGGCATCGCCGGAGTCCTGGCCCTTCCGCAGGCTCGGCGCCCGCCGTGGTTGCGCTTCGGACGCCTCGGAACCCGCCTGCCCACCCGGGCGGTGTGGTTGCGGCATCGCCTGCGGTCCGGCGGTGAGACTCGGTTGTGGCATCTGATCCGGCATCGGCGGACCATCCTCGACGCGATGCGGTTCGGCCGCCGGTCGTGGCGCGACGTGCGGCGGCTCCGGCCGGGGCTCGACGGGAGATGGCGGCGCGGATCCGGCGTGCGGTCGCCGCGGGGACTCGGCGTCACCGTGGTTGTCCGGCTCATCACCGATCGCGCCCGACCACAGCACCGCGCCGGACCCCGGCGCGGTGCCCGCATCCAGCGACAGAATTCCCCGCCCCGGTAGCGATTCCGCGGTCCAGCCCGCCTCGTCCACGAACAACCCGGCGCCGCTGTCGGGTGCGGGCGTCACCATGCGGTCGACGGTGAATCCGGCGTCCCGGCCGCGCAGCACCTCCGTGTGGCCCGGGCCGGCGAGCACCGCGGTGACCCCACCGTGCAGGAACACCGCGAGACCTTGGTCCACCGGCGTGATCACCCCGAATTCGACTTCGTCTTCCTCGCCGTTGGACAGGCCCATCAGCCAGGTCGTGGCCAGTCGCGCCACCGCGCGACCGCTGCGGCGCCGGTCGCGCGCGACGGCTTCGCGCACGATGTCCAGCAGCGCCGTCATCGTGCGGGCAGCGACCGTGTCCGCCGTGAGGAGCCCGTCGGCCCGGTGCGCGACGACCACGACTGCGCCATTCGCGCTCGCCACCAGGTGGGCGCCGGGCAACACCTCGATCTGCGCGCTCACAGGAACCGACCGCCTTGGAAGCGCCACCGATGGAAGACCACCCGCATCGGCCCGTTCACGATGAGCCAGAAGGCGATCCATGTGACGACGAACTGGATGAGGAAGGCAGCGAGCGACGGACGCAGATGCTCGGGCAGCACCACCGTGGTGTAGCGCACGAGCACCCAGATCAGCGCCCCCTCGTTGAGGATGGTGACCAGACCGAACAGGGTCGGCCAGTCCTTCTCCCAGCGGAACTGTTGGAGCAGGTGGTAGAGCAGTTCCCAGAGCACACCGACCAGAACGGTCGCCAGCAGCACCGACAACGTCACCCGGTACGCCTGACCGGTGCTCAACGCGCCGGTCGGCAGGAGCGGGGTGATGAACAGCGCGACAGCGAAGCCGATCACGCTCAGCGCGAGCAGACGGGTCTGGATTCGCCCGTTCAAGGTAGGAAGCATCGCTCAGATCTTCTCGTTCGTAACCCACAGCCACCATTGGCGCGTCGAGCGTAGCGGCCCCATCCTGCGGCAGAACCCGACCGCGGCCAGGTCGTCGGCGATCTCCTGCGCGGCGATCTGCAAGCCGAGGAAGGTGTCCACCCCGGCGAACGGCCCGCCGAGCGTCGCGCTGCCGGAGGCGTATATCCGTCCCGTGCCGCTGCGGGTGCCGATCAGCTCGAAGGTCGTGTCCACGTCCAGCCGACCGAGCGGATTACGGCCCGCGCCGGTGTGGTCGAGCAGGTCTGCCAACAGCCGGTGCTCCCGGACGTCGGCTTCCAACCCCGTGCAGTCGATGATGTAGTCGACGGTCGTGTCGAACGGTTGCGTCGGCGGAGGAAAAGGCAAGGGTGCGCTGGAGTCCGGAAGAATCGTGGCGACCACGCCTTGCCGTCCCGCGGCAGGACGCGGAGCGCGCATCGTGCCGGCCATCACCTGGTACCACCCCTCCCTGCGGCCGCGGCGCAACTGTTCCTGCCAGTTGTCACGGATGGGGGTGTTGGTGCCGGAGATCTCCTTGTACGCGCGCGCCCGTTCCTCGCCTTGCAGTCGTCGCACCTTCTGCTTGAGCTGACCGCCCCACACCGACTTCGGATAGTTGAAACCCTGGTAGGCCCATCCGTCGCCGCCCTTGCGCCTGCTGAAGACGTTCTTGCCGTGCGAGCCGGCGATATACGTGCGGAACAGGTGCAGGATCCGGGTGTCGAGCCGGTACTTGTCCCGATCGTCGATGAGCCGTTGCAGGACGCGGCTGGCCACGATCCCGCTGCCACGGATCAGCACCGTGCCGGGCCGCCGCTGGAGCGCCTGGTAGACGTGCTCGTGCGGCTCGTAGGCATTGACCACACGGGTGGGGTCACGATGGGTCTCGCGATACTCCTGCAGATCCGGCAGCAGCTTCAGTCCCGGATAGCCTACGGCGACATGGACATACGTGCTGCGGAAAGCGACCCGCTTGGTCGGTGTCGAACCCGCGGGCGGGGTGAGGATGGTGAAGTATCCGCCGCCGTTGCGCTTGCGGACCATGCGCACGTGCCCGCGGTGCAACGAGCGGGCATAGCCGATGCGGTGGAATTCCCGCTCCATGGAGGCGAACGCCTGGCCCGCACGCGGGGTGTAGTAGTTGGCGAAGATCGGCTCGACGAAGACGTTCCACAGCGGCTTGATCGACTTGTCCGCGATCGCCTCCCGCACCGCGTAGGACGGAAAGCCCCAGATGTTGTCCGGCGTGGAGGCCGAGTCGCTGCGCAGGCGTTCGCCACGGGGGATCTGCGACACCCTGGTGAGGTACTCGTAGGAGGTCCACGGGTGCTCCTGCGGACCGAGCACCGCCATCGCTTCGGCGGGCACGCCGAAGATCCGGAGCGTGTCGTAGGTGACGAACGATCCGATCCCGCTGCCGATGGTCACGAACGGTACGTCGAACACCGGAATCCCGGCGCTGCCGAGCATTTCATCGGTCCATACGTCGGTGTCGACGAGGGCCTGCGTGATATCTCCCCGCATTGGCCGGACTTTACCGGCAGTTTCTTATCAACTGCTTGCCATCGGCTTTCGCCGGACGACCGCACTGGTGACGCGCCGCGCACGACGCGCGCGAACCATCTGCGCCGAACCTGCCACGCGGTACGCCCTCGCGGACGTACCATGCCGTTCGTGGCCGATTCCCCTCGTTCCACCCCACTGCGGGTCCTCGTGTACAGCAACGACGCCGACACCAGGCGCCAGGTGATCCAGGCCTTGGGCAAGCGTCCGAGCACGGAGCTACCGGAGTTCGAGTACCTGGAGGTCGCCACCGCTCCCGTGGTGATCGCGCAGCTGGACGCCGGTGGCATCGACTTGGCCGTGCTCGACGGCGAGGCCACCCCCGTCGGCGGGCTCGGCATCGCGAAGCAGTTGAAGGACGAAGTCGATCCGTGCCCGCCGCTGCTGGTGCTCACAGGCAGGGCCGACGACGCATGGCTTGCCAGCTGGTCGCGCGCGGAGGCAGCGGTGGCGCATCCCATTGATCCGCTCCGGCTCACCGAGGCCGTCGTGGCTCTGCTGCGCAGCCGCTCCGCGGCCTGACCCCCCGGCAATTCATAGCGATCATGAATTAATTCACCCGGGCGTGCCGCCGCGCCCCAGACCGCCGGTAAGCGACCCCGGGGCGCACCGCTCGCCGGCACCGTTGTGCGCCGCACAATTTGTCGCCTTTTCCGACTGCGAACCCGCTCGGGACCACATTTGGCGTCGCGGTACCCGACACCTCAGCGTTTCCAACTGACCGTTCACCCAACGGTGCGGGCCCCTCGCGCGGATTACCACCGTTTCGGTCATAAATGCTTGTACTGAATTCGATCAAACGCCGTCGCCAAACGGGGTGCGGGCCGCCGGTTCAGTTGTAGGCTGTGCTCTACCTCACACGGAGACGGATCTGGCCATGACCGTCCCCGGGTGGAGCCGAGGGGCGAGTCTGGCCGAGGCGGACAACGACGTCAGCCCGCCTCGGACGCTGTTGTCAGCTGCCGCTCGCAAGGAGGGGAAGTGCAGTCGTGAACATCGAGGTGCCGACGCTTGTACTCGGCGCGATCGCGGCGGCGTTCGCGCTGTTCTCCATCGTTCTGTCCGCCCTGGTCGGCCCGAAACGACGAAACCGGGCAAAGCTGGAACCCTACGAATGCGGTATCGAACCCACGCCGCATGCCGTGGCAGGCGGACCGGGAAACGTTACCGGACAACGCTTTCCGGTGAAGTACTACCTCACCGCCATGTTGTTCATCATCTTCGACATCGAGATCGTGTTCCTCTACCCGTGGGCAGTCCACTTCGATGCGCTCGGTCTCTTCGGTCTGGCCGCGATGGCGTTGTTCATCGTCAACGTCTCGGTGGCCTACGCCTACGAATGGCGACGGGGTGGGCTCAGCTGGGACTGACCCCCGCGCAGCCGAATTCGTAGCCGACGAGTGGAAGCGAGTCAGTAGAACATGGGTCTCGAGGAAAAACTGCCCAGCGGCTTCCTGCTGAGCACGGTCGAGGATTTCGCCGGATACCTGCGCAAGGGCTCCCTGTGGCCGGCCACCTTCGGGCTCGCCTGCTGCGCCATCGAGATGATGGCCACCGGCGGGGGCCGTTTCGACATCGCCCGCTTCGGCATGGAGGCCTTCCGCGCCTCGCCGCGGCAGGCCGATCTGATGATCGTCGCGGGCCGGGTGAGTCAGAAGATGGCTCCGGTGCTGCGCCAGGTCTACGACCAGATGACCGAACCCAAATGGGTGCTGGCGATGGGCGTCTGCGCCTCCTCCGGCGGGATGTTCAACAACTACGCCATCGTGCAGGGCGTCGATCACGTCGTGCCGGTGGACATCTATCTGCCCGGCTGTCCGCCCCGGCCGGAGATGCTGCTGAACGCGATCCTGGCACTGCACGCCAAGATTCAACAGATGCCGCTCGGCGTCAACCGCGAGGAGGCCATTCGCGCCGCCGAACAGGCCGCGCTCGCCTCGACGCCGACCATCCGGATGGAGGGTCTGCTGCGATGACCTTCGACACCCCTGACGACACCGAAACCCCGCCCGCGCACGACGCGATCGATGCCGCCGCCACCGCGGGCCCCGAAGGCACACTGCCGGAAGAGGATTCCAGGCCGGCGGAGACCGACGTGATCGGCGTGCGCCGCGGCATGTTCGGCGTCACCGGCACCGGCGACACTTCCGGCTACGGCCGCCTGGTCCGCCCCGTCACCCTGCCCGGCGGCACGTCCGCCCCCTACGGCGGGTACTTCGACGAGCTGGTCGCCGCGCTCCACGCCGCGCTCGCCGCCACCGGCGTCCGCTCGGACGCGGCGCTCGAGAAGGTGATCGTCTTCCGTGGCGAACTCACTGTGCACGTGCGCCGGGAGCATCTGCCCACGGTGGCCGGCGCGTTGCGCGACGATCCCGCACTGCGATTCGAGCTCTGTCTCGGCGTCGACGGCGTGCACTACCCGGAGGACTCCGGCCGTGAACTGCACGCCGTCTACCACCTCATGTCGATCACGCACAACCGCCGTCTACGGGTGGAGGTCTCCGCACCGGACGCGGACCCCCACATCCCCTCGCTCTACGAGGTGTATCCGACCACCGACTGGCATGAGCGCGAGACCTACGACTTCTTCGGCATCCGGTTCGACGGGCACCCCTCGCTGACCCGGATCACCATGCCGGACGACTGGCGCGGCCACCCCCAGCGCAAGGACTACCCGCTCGGCGGGATCCCGGTCGAATACAAGGGCGCGCGCATCCCGCCGCCCGACGAGCGGAGGGCATACAGCTGATGAGCGACACCGACACCGAACCCGAGGTCACCGCGCCCGGGCCCGCCACGGTCACCGTCGCAGGCCAGGACTGGGACCAAGTGGCCGAGACGCTGTCCGGCGCGGGCGAAGAACGCATCGTCGTCAACATGGGTCCGCAGCATCCGTCCACCCATGGTGTGCTGCGCCTGATCCTCGAGATCGAAGGCGAGACGGTCACCGAAGCCCGCTGCGGAATCGGCTACCTGCACACCGGGATCGAGAAGAACCTCGAATTCCGCAACTGGACCCAGGGCGTCACGTTCGTCACCCGGATGGACTACCTGTCGCCGTTCTTCAACGAGACGGCGTACTGCCTGGGCGTGGAGAAACTGCTCGACATCACCGAGCAGATCCCCGAGCGCGCCACGATCGTCCGCGTGCTGCTGATGGAGCTCAACCGCATCTCCTCGCACCTGGTCGCCCTGGCCACCGGCGGCATGGAGCTCGGGGCGTTGACGCCGATGCTGTTCGGCTTCCGCGAACGCGAGCTGATCCTCGACGTGTTCGAGACGATCACCGGCCTGCGGATGAATCACGCGTTCATCCGCCCCGGCGGCCTGGCTCAGGACCTCCCCGACAACGGCGTCACCAAGGTGCGCGAACTGCTCGCGCTGCTGCCCGAACGGCTGCGCGATATGGAGCGCCTGCTCACCGCCAACCCGATCTGGAAGGCCCGCACCCAGAACATCGGCTATCTCGACCTGCAGGGCTGCATGGCCCTCGGCATCACCGGCCCGGTGCTCCGCGCCACCGGCCTGCCGCACGACCTGCGCAAAGCCCAGCCCTACTGCGGCTACGAGAATTACGAATTCGACGTTCCCATCACCACCGGATGCGACTGCTACGGCCGCTACGTCATCCGGGTGGAAGAGATGAAGGAATCGTTGAAAATCGTCGAGCAGTGCCTGGACCGGTTGCGGCCCGGCCCGGTCATGATCGACGACAAGAAGATCGCCTGGCCCGCCGACCTGCAACTCGGCGCCGACGGACTCGGCAACTCCCCCGAGCACATCGGCAAGATCATGGGCACGTCCATGGAGGGCCTGATCCACCATTTCAAGCTGGTCACCGAAGGCATCCGCGTTCCGGCCGGCCAGGTCTACGCGGCCGTCGAGTCACCGCGCGGCGAGCTGGGCGTGCACATGGTCAGCGACGGCGGCACCCGGCCCTACCGCGTGCACTATCGCGACCCCTCGTTCACCAATCTGCAAGCGGTCGCGGCGATGTGCGAGGGCGGCATGGTCGCCGACGTCATCGCCTCGGTCGCCAGCATCGACCCCGTCATGGGCGGAGTGGACCGATGAACCCGGCAACAGACGGCGATACCCCGAACGGCGGCTACGGGACCGGTGGGACGCGGGTCCTGCTGAAGCTCAGCGCCCGGCCCGAGCCGTACCAGCCCTTCGTGCGCGAACGGCTCGAAACCGACGCCAAGGAGATCATCGCGCGCTATCCGCATCCGCGCTCGGCGCTACTGCCCCTGCTGCACCTGGTGCAGTCCGAGGAGGGTTGCGTCACCGGCACCGGAATCGAGTTCTGTGCCGAGCAATTGGGCTTGACCGGCGCCGAAGTCACCGCGGTCGCCACCTTCTACTCGATGTTCCGGCGCACACCGACCGGCGACTACCACGTCGGCGTCTGCACCAATACGCTCTGCGCGGTCATGGGCGGCGACGCCATCCTCGCCGCACTCGAGCGCCACCTCGGCATCGGGCACGGCGAGACCACCGCGGACGGATCGATCACGCTGGAGCACGTCGAGTGCAACGCGGCCTGCGACTTCGCGCCGGTCGTCATGGTCAACTGGGAGTTCTTCGACAACCAGACCCCCGAGTCCGCACGGGCGCTGGTGGACGCGCTGCGAGCCGGACAGCAGGTCACCCCGACCAGGGGCGCGCCGCTGTGCACGTTCAAGCAGACCGCCCGCATCCTCGCCGGTTTCCCCGACGAGCGCCCCGGCGTGCTCGACGGCGTGGCCGGTGACGCGACACTCGCGGGTCTGCGGGTGGCCCGCGAACAGGGCATGCGCGCCCCCGCGCCGGAAGAGGACGCGGAGGGCAGGCGATGACGCTCACCCCGGTGCTCAGCACCTACTGGGACGATCCGCAGTCCTGGACGATGGACACCTACCTGCGCCACGACGGCTACCAGGCGCTGCGCACCGCCCTGCGGATGGACCCGGATCAGATCATCCAGACCGTCAAGGACGCGGGCCTGCGCGGGCGCGGCGGCGCGGGCTTCCCCACCGGCATGAAATGGAGTTTCATCCCGCAGGGGCCCGGTCCCGACGGCGTCACCAAACCGCACTACTTGGTGGTGAACGCCGACGAATCGGAACCCGGCACCTGCAAGGACATTCCGCTCATGCTGGCCGCCCCGCACGCGCTGATCGAAGGCGTCGTCATCGCCGCCTACGCCATCCGCGCGGCGCACGCGTTCATCTACGTGCGCGGCGAGGTGGTTCCGGTGCTGCGGCGGCTGCAGGCCGCGGTGGCCCAGGCCTACGAGGCGGGCTTCCTCGGTCACGACATCCTCGGCTCCGGCTACGACCTCGAGCTGATCGTGCACGCGGGCGCGGGCGCCTACATCTGCGGTGAGGAGACCGCACTGCTGGACTCGCTGGAAGGCCGCCGCGGCCAGCCTCGCCTGCGCCCGCCGTTCCCCGCCGTCGCGGGTCTGTACGCCTGCCCGACCGTGGTGAACAACGTCGAGTCCATCGCCAGCGTGCCGCCCATCATCCGCAACGGCATCGCGTGGTTCCGCTCCATGGGCAGCGAGCGCTCGCCCGGCTTCACGCTCTATTCGCTGTCGGGTCACGTCACCCGGCCCGGGCAGTACGAGGCGCCGCTGGGCGTGACGCTGCGCGAACTACTCGGCTACGCCGGTGGCGTGCGCGCCGGGCATCGGGTGAAGTTCTGGACTCCGGGCGGTTCGTCCACGCCGCTGTTCACCGAGGAACACCTCGACGTGCCGCTCGACTACGAAGGCGTCGCGGGTGCGGGATCCATGCTCGGCACCAAAGCCTTGCAGATCTTCGACGACACCACCTGCGTGGTGCGCGCCGTGCTGCGCTGGACGGAGTTCTACGCCCACGAATCCTGCGGCAAGTGCACCCCGTGCCGGGAGGGCACCTACTGGCTTGTGCAGCTGCTGCACCGTATCGAGGCGGGCACCGGCGTCGCATCCGACCTGGACAAGCTGCTCGATATCAGCGACACCATCAACGGCAAGTCGTTCTGCGCCCTCGGCGACGGCGCGGCCAGCCCGATCATCTCCTCGCTGAAGTACTTCCGCGAGGAGTACGTCGAACACCTGCGGCTCGGCCGCTGCCCGTTCGACCCGGCGCGCAGCACGGCATGGGCCGAGTCAGGAGAAGAGGTCCGATGAAACCGGTATCGCGGAGCGATTCGATCAGAGGTGGCGGCCGGGCGGCGAACGGGCCTGCCGCCGTGCGCGACCACAACGGCGGCCCCGCGCCCGCCGATCTGGTGACCGTGACCATCGACGACACCCCCGTCAGCGTGCCCCCCGGCACACTGCTGATCCGGGCCGCCGAGCTCATCGGCATCCAGATCCCCCGCTTCTGCGACCATCCGCTGCTCGACCCGGTCGGCGCCTGCCGTCAATGCCTGGTCGAAGTCGAAGGGCAGCGCAAGCCGGTCGCCTCCTGCACCATGGCCGTCGCCGACGGCATGGTGGTGCGCACCCAGCTCACCTCCCCCGCCGCCGACAAGGCGCAGGAGGGCGTGATGGAGCTGCTGCTGATCAACCATCCGCTCGACTGTCCGGTGTGCGACAAGGGCGGCGAGTGCCCGCTGCAGAACCAGGCGATGTCCACCGGCCGCGCCGAAAGCCGGTTCGACGGCCGCAAACGCACCTACCCCAAACCGATTCCGCTGTCCACGGCCGTGCTGCTGGACCGGGAACGCTGCGTACTCTGCGCCCGCTGCACCCGTTTCTCCCAGCAGATCGCGGGCGACCCGTTCATCGAACTGATGGATCGCGGCGCGCTACAACAGGTCGGCACCGCGCAGGCCGAACCGCTGGACTCTTATTTCTCCGGCAACACCGTGCAGATCTGCCCCGTCGGCGCGCTCACCGGCACCGCCTACCGATTCCGCGCGCGCCCGTTCGACCTGGTGTCCAGCCCGAACATCTGCGAGCACTGCGCCTCCGGCTGCGCCCAGCGCACCGACCACCGGCGCGGCAAGGTGTTGCGCCGGTTGGCCGGAGACGACCCGCAGGTCAACGAGGAATGGAACTGCGACAAGGGCCGGTGGGCTTTCGCCTACGCCACCGCACCCGACCGGCTCACCACCCCCCTGGTGCGCGGCTGGGACGGCGAACTCGCCCCCGCCTCGTGGTCGCAGGCGCTGGCCGCGGCCGCGGAGGGGCTGGCCGCGTCCTTCGGCAACGCAGGCGTGCTGGTCGGCGGCCGGGTCACCGAGGAGGACGCCTACGCCTACGCGAAGTTCGCGCGAGTCGCCCTCGGCACCAACGACATCGACTTCCGCTCCCGCGCGCATTCCGCCGAGGAGGCCGATTTCCTCGCCGCCCGCGTCGCGGGCCGGGACGGCGCGGTCACCTACGACAGCATGGAAGCCGCACCGGTCGTCCTGCTCGTCGGATTCGAACCCGAGGAAGAGTCGCCGATCGTCTACCTGCGGTTGCGCAAGGCGGCCCGCAAGCGCGGCCTACCGATCTACTCGCTCGCGCCGTACTCCTCGCGCGGGCTCGAGCGCATGTCCGGACGGCTGATGCGCGCCGTGCCGGGCGCCGAACCGCATCTGCTCGACGCTATCCGCACCGGCGAGATCACCACGCCCGGCGCGGACCCCGCCCAGCTGGCCGATCTGGCCCGGCTGCTGCGCGAACCCGGTGCGGTGATCATGGTCGGCGAGCGGATGGCGGGCGTCGCGGGCGCGCTGTCGGCCGCGGTTCGCCTCGCCGACGAAACCGCGGCCGCCCTCGCCTGGGTGCCGCGCCGGGCAGGCGAACGTGGCGCGGTCGAAGCGGGCGCCATGCCCGGCCTGCTTCCCGGCGGCAGGCCCGTCGCCGATCCCCGTGCCCGCCAACAGGTCCGGGCTGTTTGGAACGTACCGGAGCTGCCCGTCGGCGCGGGCCGCGACACCACGGCGATCCTGGAGGCCGCCTCCGGCCTCGGCGCGCTGGTCATCGGCGGGGTCGATGTCGCCGACCTGCCCGACCCGGCCGCAGCGCTGGCCGCGATCGACGCGGCCAGGTTCGTGGTGAGTCTGGAACTGCGCCGCGGCCCGGTCACCGAACGCGCCGACGTGGTCTTCCCGGTGGCCGCGGCCATGGAGAAATCCGGCACCTTCCGCACCTGGGAGGGCAGGCCGCGCCCGTTCGCCGCCGCGCTCGGTGACGACATGGTGCGCCGCCAGACCGCGCCGCTGTCGGATCAGCGCGTGCTGCACGCGATCGCCGAGGAGATGTCGGTGCGCCTCGGCCTGCCCGACATCGAAACCGCCCGCGCCGAACTCGCCGAACTCGGCGCGTGGGACGGCGCACCCGTCACCGCCCCCGCGCACGGGCCGAACCCGTTGCCGCGGCTCGAGCCAGGAACGGCGGTGCTCGCCAGCTGGCGCATGCTGCTGGACGAAGGCCGGATGCAGGACGGCGAACCGAATCTGGCCGGCATCGCCCGGCCCCCGGTGGTGCGCCTGTCGGCGGCCACCGCCGCCGAGATCGGCGTACAACCCGACGACCCGGTCACGGTCGCCACCAGCCGCGGCACGGTCACGCTCCCCCTGATGATCAGCGACCTGCCCGACCGCGTGGTCTGGCTGCCGCAGCACTCGCCCGGCTGCTCCATCGCCGAGCAACTCGCCGTGCAGCCCGGCGCGATCGTGCATCTGCGGCACGCCGACGAGAGGATGAAGGAGCACCGTCATGAGTGATCTCGCCGCGCTCGCCCTGACCTCCACGGTTACCCACGCCGCCTCCGATCCCTACGCGCCCGCCGGCTTCGGGCACGACCCTTTGTGGCTGGTGATCGTCAAGGCGCTGGCCGTCTTCGTCTACCTGATGCTGATTCCGCTGATCGCCGTGCTCGCGGAACGAAAGATCGTGGCACGCATGCAAATGCGGATCGGCCCCAACCGGACCGGGCCGTTCGGCTCGTTACAGAGCATCGCCGACGGCGTGAAGATGGCCCTCAAGGAGGACATCGTCCCGGCGATCGTGGACAAGCCGATCTACATCCTGGCGCCGGTCATCTCGGTGGTGCCCGCGTTCATGGCGTTCGCGGTGATCCCCTTCGGGCCCGAGGTGTCGTTCTTCGGCGTCATCACGCCGCTGCAGCTCACCGATCTGCCGGTGGCGGTGCTGTACATCCTCGCGATCACCTCCATCGGCGTCTACGGCATCGTGCTGGCCGGATGGTCGTCGGGCTCGACCTATCCGCTGCTGGGTGGGTTGCGCTCGACCGCGCAGGTCATCTCCTACGAGATCGCGATGGCGCTGTGCTTCGCGACGGTGTTCCTGCTCGCGGGCACCATGTCCACCTCCGGCATCGTATCCGCGCAGGAAGGCACCTGGTATGTGTTCCTGCTGCTGCCGTCGTTCCTGATCTACTGCGTCTCGATGGTCGGCGAGACCAACCGGGCGCCGTTCGACCTGCCGGAGGCCGAGGGCGAGCTGGTCGGCGGCTTCCACACCGAGTACTCCTCGCTCAAGTTCGCCATGTTCATGCTGGCCGAGTACGTCAACATGGGGACGGTGTCCGCGCTGGCCACCACCTTGTTCCTGGGTGGCTGGCACGCGCCGTGGCCGCTGAACATGTGGGACGGCGCCAATTCCGGTTGGTGGCCGGTGCTGTGGTTCACCGCGAAGGTCTGGACATTCCTGTTCGTGTTCATCTGGCTGCGCGGCACACTGCCCCGGCTGCGCTACGACCAGTTCATGAATCTCGGTTGGAAACTGCTGATCCCGACCTCGCTGGCTTGGGTCATGGTGGTGGCCACCGCACGGGTGTTGCAGGCAGAGGGCCATCGGGTGCAAACCCCCATCCTGGTGATCGGCGGCTTGGTCGTCACCGGGCTACTGGTGCTGCAATTCCTGCGGGCAGGCCGGGCGCAGGCGGCGCCGCCACCGGTCGAGCAACCCGTGATCGCGGATTCCCCCGAGTCGACGGTCTTCCTCGGCTTCCCGGTTCCGCCGCTGCCCGCCGACGCGCACACACGCGACGCCACCCGCACCAAAGCCGGGCTGTTCGATCCACTGGCCGGCTTCGCGGTTACCGCGGGCACCATGTTCAAGAAGCCGAACACCGAGTTCTATCCCGAGCAGAAGACGCCGACCGCGCCGCGCTACCACGGCAGGCACCAGCTCAACCGGCATCCCGACGGCTTGGAGAAGTGCATCGGCTGTGAGCTGTGCGCATGGGCCTGCCCCGCCGACGCGATCTACGTCGAGGGCGCCGACAACACCGAGACCGAACGGTTCTCGCCCGGTGAGCGATACGGCCGGGTCTATCAGATCAACTACCTGCGCTGCATCGGCTGCGGCCTGTGCATCGAAGCCTGCCCCACCCGGGCGCTGACGATGACCAACGACTACGAGATGACCGATGACAACCGGGCCGACCTGATCTACGAGAAGGACCGATTGCTCGCCCCGTTGCAGCCCGGAATGACCGCACCGCCGCACGCCATGCACCCCGGCGCCGACGAGGCCGACTACTACCTCGGCCGGGTGCCCGGCGGGCCTGCCACCAGCGGTGCCACGGCGACCGACGCGCTCCGCAAACCCGCCACCGCCGGCGCGGAAGGAGTGACACGATGACCGAACTGATCCTGGCCGCGGAGCCACTGACCCGCGCATCCACCGGCGAGACCGTCCAATTCTGGATCCTCGCCCCTATCGCCGTGCTCGGCGCGCTCGGCATGGTGTTCGCCCCCAAGGCCGTGCACTCCGCACTGTGCCTGGCCGCGACGATGATCGCGCTGGCCGCGTTCTACATCGCCCAGGACGCACTGTTCCTCGGCATCGTGCAGATCGTGGTCTACACCGGCGCGGTCATGATGCTGTTCCTGTTCGTGCTGATGCTCGTCGGCGTCGACTCCGCCGAATCGCTGAAGGAGACCATCCGCGGCCAGCGACTCGCGGCCGCCGCGGTCGGCATCGGCTTCGGGCTGCTGCTCAGCGGCGGCATCGCCCACGGCGTACGCGAATCCGGAACAACCTTCCCCGCCAACGGTTTCCCCGGCCGCAACGTGATCGCCGAATTGGCCGAACTGATCTTCCTGCGCTACGTGTGGGCCTTCGAACTCACCGGCGCCCTACTGATCACCGCCACCATCGGCGCCATGGTGCTCGCGCACCGCGAGCACTTCGGCCCCCGCACCGATCAGCGTGAACTGTCACGCCGCCGCTTCCGCGAGAAGGGCCACCGCGCCACACCACTGCCCACCCCCGGCGTCTACGCCAGGCACAACGCGGTGGACATCCCCGCGCGGCTGCCCGACGGGTCTTTCGAGGAACTGTCGGTCAGCACCATCCTGCGGCACCGCCGCACCAGGGCGCTCACCGAAGCGGCCGTCATCTCGGTCGGCACCACGCCCGCGGCGGACGCGGCCGACACACCCAGCGACGAGGAAGGCAACCGGTGAATCCCGAGAACTACCTGTTCCTGTCCGCCCTGCTGTTCACGATCGGCGCGGCCGGAGTGCTGTTGCGGCGCAACGCCATCGTCGTGTTCATGTGCATCGAACTGATGCTCAACGCGGTGAACCTCGCGTTCGTCACCTTCGCCCGGATGCACGCCGATCTCGACGGACAGGTGTTCGCGTTCTTTACGATGGTGGTCGCCGCGGCCGAGGTGGTCGTCGGCCTGGCCATCATCATGACCATCTTCCGTACCCGCCGCTCGACCTCGGTCGACGACGCCAACCTGCTGAAGTTCTGACGTGGACACCGCAACGCTGTGGCTGCTGCCCGCCCTCCCCCTGGCGGGCGCGATCGTCCTGCTGCTGACCGGACGTTACGCCGACAAGTGGGGCCATCTGCTCGGCACCGCGCTGGCCCTCGCCTCGTTCGTAGTCGCCGCGCTCGCGTTCGCCGACATGCTCGGGCGCGACACCGCCGACCGGGCAGTGCGCCAGGACTTGTTCAGCTGGATCCCGGTAGCCGGTCTCCAGGTCGACTTCTCGCTGCGACTCGATCAGCTGTCGATATGTTTCGCACTGCTGATCACCGGCGTCGGCTCGTTGATCCACATCTACTCGATCGGCTACATGAGCCACGATCCGGCGCGCCGGAGGTTCTTCGCCTACCTGAACCTCTTCCTCGCCGCCATGCTGCTGCTGGTCCTGGCGAACAACTACCTCGTGCTCTACCTCGGCTGGGAGGGCGTCGGCTTGGCCTCCTACCTGCTGATCGGGTTCTGGCACGAAAAGCCCTCGGCGGCAACGGCGGCGAAGAAGGCGTTCGTCGTCAACCGGGTCGGCGACATGGGCTTGGCGATCGCGATGATGGTCATGTTCGCGACGTTCGGGTCGATCGACTTCGACGTCGTGTTCGGCGCCGCGTCCGCCGCGGGCGAGGGCACACTCACCGCGATCGGCCTGTTGCTGCTGCTGGCCGCGTGCGGCAAGTCCGCGCAGGTGCCGCTGCAATCCTGGCTCGGTGACGCGATGGAAGGCCCCACGCCGGTGTCGGCGCTCATCCACGCGGCAACCATGGTGACCGCGGGCGTGTACCTGATCGCGCGCTCCAACGCGATCTTCGACCTCGCACCGAACGCGCGCTTGGGCGTGGTGCTGGTCGGCGCGGTCACCCTGCTG
Source organism: Nocardia sp. NPDC004260 (assembly GCF_053603155.1). Lineage (NCBI taxonomy): Bacteria > Bacillati > Actinomycetota > Actinomycetes > Mycobacteriales > Nocardiaceae > Nocardia > Nocardia sp. NPDC004260. The sequence continues at coordinate 39,427 of NZ_JBSGEZ010000061.1, forward strand.
TTCGGCGCGATCATCGGCTGCGCGAAGGACGACATCAAGAAGGCGCTCGCCGCCTCCACCATGAGCCAGATCGGCTACATGGTGCTGGCCGCGGGACTCGGCCCCGCCGGATACGCCTTCGCCATCATGCATCTGCTCACCCACGGGTTCTTCAAGGCCGGGCTGTTCCTCGGCGCCGGTTCGGTGATGCACGCGATGAACGACGAAACCGACATGCGCCGCTACGGCGGACTGCGCACCCTGCTGCCGATCACCTACGTCACCTTCGGCCTCGGCTACCTCGCCATCATCGGTGTTCCGCCGTTCGCCGGATTCTTCTCCAAAGACCGGATCATCGAGGCGGCGTTCAACCAAGGCGGCCTCGGCGGGGTCGCCTTGGGACTGGTCACGCTGCTCGGCGCGGGCCTGACCGCGTTCTACATGACGCGGGTCATGCTGATGACGTTCTTCGGCGAACGGCGCTGGAAACCGGACACCCACCCGCACGAAGCCCCCGCGGTGATGACCGGGCCGATGATCCTGCTCGCCCTCGGCTCGATCGGGGCGGGCGCGGTGTTCGTCTTCGGCTCCTCGCTGCAGAACTGGCTCGAACCGGTCGTGGGCGCCCACCACGGTACCGAAACCGTTCCCGCGGCGCTGGTCACCATCCTGGCGCTGGGTGTGGTCGCCGTCGGAGTCTGGGTGGCCTACTCGCAGTACGCGCAGCGCGACATCCCCGAGACCGCACCCGAAGCCGTCTCCGCGCTCACCGTCGCGGCGCGCCGCGACCTCTACGGCGACGCGGTCAACGAAACGGCGTTCATGCGGCCGGGACAGTACCTCACCCGGGCGCTGGTCTTCCTCGACAATCGCGGCATCGACGGCGTCGTGAACGGCACCGCGGCGCTGATCGGCGGGTTGTCCGCACGAGCCCGGCGTGTGCAGTCCGGCTTCGTGCGCTCCTATGCCCTGTCCATGTTCACCGGCGCGGCCCTGGTGGCCGCAGCCCTGCTGGCGGTGAGGTTGTGGTGAGCGAGTTCCCCTGGTTGACGACGCTGTGGCTGGCGCCGGTCGTCGGTGCGGCGATCGTGCTCGTGCTGCCCGCCGCGCGACGTACGCTCGCGCGCGCGGTGGCACTGGCCTTCTCGGTGCTCACCCTCGGTATCGGCATCGCGCTGGCGGTGCGCTTCGATCCCGGCGGCGCGCAATACCAATTCATCGAATCCCATCAGTGGATTCCGGCGTTCGGCGCCGGCTACACCCTCGGACTGGACGGCATCGCACTGGTGCTGGTGCTGCTGACCGCGGCACTGGTGCCCCTGCTGATCCTGGCGGGCTGGCACGACGAACGCGAAGTCGGCAGCGGCAAGCGGGTGGCCCACACTTACGTCGCGCTCATCATGCTCGTCGAGGCGATGGTGCTGGTCTCCTTCGTCGCCTTGGACATCCTGCTGTTCTACGTCTTCTTCGAGGCGATGCTCATCCCGATGTACTTCCTCATCGGCGGGTTCGGGCCGCGCACCGGCGACGCGCTGGCGCGCAGGCAGCGCTCGCGCGCGGCGGTGAAGTTCTTGCTGTACAACCTGTTCGGCGGGCTGATCATGCTGGCCGCGGTCATCGGGTTGTACGTACTCACCGCCCGCGAAGGTTTGGGCGAAGGGTCCTCGGGCACGTTCGATTTCCGCACCGTGGTCGCCGCCGCCAACGCCGGGCAGCTCGGCGCGGGTCCCGCGGTGCTCAATGCCCTGTTCCTCGGGTTCATGTTCGCTTTCGCGGTGAAGGCGCCCTTGTGGCCGCTGCACACCTGGCTGCCCGACGCCGCCGTCGCCGCCACGCCGTCCAGCGCGGTGCTGATGATGGCGGTGGTCGACAAAGTGGGCACCTTCGGCATGCTGCGCTACTGCCTGCCTTTGTTCCCCGACGCGTCGAGCACCTATGCGCCGTTGGTGATCACGCTCGCGGTGATCGGCATCGTCTACGGCGCGCTGCTGGCCATCGGGCAGACCGACGTGATGCGCCTGATCGCCTACACCTCGATCTCCCACTTCGGTTTCATCATCCTCGGCGTCTTCGCCATGACCAGCCAGGGTCAAACCGGCGCGACGCTGTACATGGTCAATCACGGCATCTCCACCGCCGCACTGTTCCTGGTGGCCGGGTTCCTGGTGTCGCGGCGCGGAACCCGGCTCATCGCCGATTATGGCGGCGTGCAGAAGGTGGCCCCGGTGCTGGCGGGCACGTTCTTCATCGCCGGTCTCGCGACGCTCTCGCTACCCGGGCTCGCACCCTTCGTCAGCGAATTCCTCGTGCTGATCGGTACCTTCACCCGCTACCGGTTCGCCGCCGTGATCGCCGCGAGCGCGCTGGTGCTCGTTGCCCTCTACGTGCTGTGGCTCTACCAGCGGATGATGACCGGACCGGTGAAGAAAGGCAACGAGCGGATCTGGGATCTCGCCCCGCGCGAACTCGCCGTCGTGATACCGCTGATCGCCGCGCTGCTGTTCCTCGGTATCTACCCGAAAGTCCTGACCGACTTCATCAATCCCGCGGTGAGCCAGACCCTCACCACCATCGGCCGGACCGACCCCGCACCGTCGACACCACCGGCGGAAGCGGGATCGACCCACCATCCCGGAGGTGTCCACAAATGACCGACCTCGCCTCCACCGCGACGCTCGCCGCGAGCGTTCCCGCGCCGAGCATCGAATACGGCGCCCTGTCCCCCATGCTCATCGTGTTCGGCGCCGCCGTACTCGGTGTGCTGGCCGAAGCGTTCGTCGCCCGGCACTACCGCTACGCCACCCATCTGGTGCTGAGCGTGGTCGGCTTGGTCGCCGCGCTGATCGCGGTGGTGCTGCTGGCAGGCACCGAATCCACCGCTGTCGCCGGTGCGGTCGCGATCGACGGCGTGACCCTCTTCCTGCAGGGCACGATCCTGGTGGTGTCGCTGCTCGGGATCCTGTTCATCGCCGAGCGCGGAGCCGAGCCGCGTCTGCGGGCGCGGTCGGGCCCCGGAACCTGGAGCCGAGCCGCCGCCACCCTCGAACGCGGTGTGGACGCGTTCACGCCCCAGGCCTCGGCGGTGCCCGGCAGCGCGACCGAAGCCGCGGCGCTGCGCGCGGGTGTCGCGACCACCGAGGTGTTCCCCCTGACGCTGTTGGCCGTCGGCGGCTTGCTGCTGTTCCCGGCGTCCAATGACCTGCTGACCATGTTCGTCGCCCTCGAAGTGCTATCGCTGCCGCTATATCTGCTGTGCGGCCTGGCCCGGCGCAAGCGGTTGCTCTCCCAAGAGGCGGCGCTGAAGTATTTCCTGCTCGGCGCGTTCTCCTCGGCGTTCTTCCTCTACGGCGTCGCGCTGCTGTACGGCCAGGCGGCTACGGTGCGACTCGGCGGCATCGCCGACGCGATCGCCCAGCATCCGGACAACGCGACGCTGGCGGTCCTCGGGATCGCGATGCTCGCGGTCGGCCTGCTGTTCAAGATCGGCGCGGTGCCGTTCCAGTCCTGGGTCCCCGACGTCTACCAGGGCGCTCCCACCGCGATCACCGGGTTCATGGCCGCGGCCACCAAGATCGCGGCGGTCGGCGCGTTGGTGCGTGTGCTGCAGGTCGCGGTGCCCGGTCTGCGCGACGACTGGCGGCCCATCCTCGCGGCCGTCGCGATCGCCACCATGGCCGTCGGCGCGGTCATGGCGATCACGCAGACCGACGTCAAACGAATGCTTGCGTATTCCTCGGTGGCGCATGCCGGGTTCCTGCTCACCGGCCCGGTGGCGGCCAACGCCCGCGGTGTCGCGGCCGTGCTGTTCTATCTGCTGGCTTACGGCATCGGCACACTCGGCGCGTTCGCGGTGGTCAGCTTGGTCCGCGAGCCGGACGGTGACGAGGCCACCGGCCTGCAACGGTGGGCGGGGCTGGGCCGCAGGTCACCCTGGCTGGCAATGGTATTCGCGCTGTTCCTGCTTTCCTTCGCGGGGTTGCCGCTCACCAGCGGCTTCGTCAGCAAGTTCACCGTCTTCGAGGCCGCCGCGTCAGGCGGCGCGGCACCACTGGTCGTCATCGGCGTGATCTGCAGCGCCGTCGCGGCGTTCTTCTACCTGCGGGTCATCGTGCTCATGTTCTTCACCGACCCGCCCGCCGACGCGCCGGTGCTGGTCAGCCCGCCGCTGACGACGACGATCGTGGCGATCACCGCGGCGATCACGTTCGCGCTCGGTGTCTTTCCGCAGCCGTTGCTCGACCTCGCCGATCAGGCGGCGACGTTCGTTCGCTGACCGGCCCGATGCCGCCGCCGCACGACCGCGGCGGCATCGTCGTCTCACGGCTCGACGCGCTCAGGCGCCGCGCCGGCCTTGCAGCGCTTTCGCGATCAGCGCCCGGGCGCGATCGCCGTACTCGGCTTGGTCGGCAAGGATCGCGAAGGTCTTCTCGTGCAGAGCGATCTCGGACGGGCGCGTGATCGTCAGCTCCGCCGAGACCGTCTCGGTCAGCACCTGTGAGCGGTCGTAGATGACGAAGTTCGTCGCGGGGGCGCGGTACTCGGCGCAGATCGGGATGATGCCCAACCGCACAGTCGGGTTGGCCATCACCGCGAGCAGGTGGGCGAGCTGCTCGGCCATGACGGTGGCGTCGCCGACCGTGCGCCAGAGCGCGGCCTGGTTGATCACGAAGTGGAACCGGTGTTTCACCCGGAAGAGCACCTGCTTACGGGTCATGCGTGCGGCCACCGCTTCTTCCAGGTCGTCGCGCCCACCGGTCACCGCGATGCAGGCGGTCAGGATCGCGCGCGCGTAGCCCTCGGTTTGCAGCAGCCCCGGCAACGTGTCCGGCGCGTACCAGCGGATCTGCGTGGTCTGCGATTCCAAATGGATCGATTGCCGTTGCCTGCGCGCGTGCCCGGAGGCGACGGTGCGCTGCCATTCCAGGTACATCGACTGCAGATTGCGCGCATTGGCGACCAGGTCGTCCAGCACGGCGGTGTTACCGCACGCTTCACACCACGCGGCGAGGTCCGCTTCCGACGGCGTCTGCTTGCCGCCCTCGATCCGGGAGACTTTGCTCGAATGCCAGCCGCACCTCGCGGCCAGCTCCAGGCCGGTGAGGTGGGCAGCGCGACGAAGTTCACGCAGGCGCGCGCCCAGCACCTCGCGTGCGTCCGACACACCGTTCACTCGGGTACGTGCTCACTCTCGCAATATCGTTGATGATCGATGCCCATGGGCCACAGCCGTTCCCGCACCCGCAGGTACCGGGCGACCAGCGCTGGATCAGTACTGATCGACAGCCCGGTGAACGCCCCGTTCTCGGCGAAGGTGTTGAAGGCCACCGTGTCCGAGTCGAACAGCCAGTAGTCGTCGTGCGGCAGATCCGCCGCGTCGACCAGATGCCGCGGTAGCCAGCGCACCGCCTCGCCGGTGGCGATGTTGTCGTCGGTCGCCGACAACAACCACCGGGTGTAGCCGGTATGCGGGACCGTCACGACACGTAGTCGCTCCAGCGTGACTCCGCGGGTAGCCGACTCGACCATCAGAGCATCCCAGGCTTTCCACGACTCGGGCTGTTCCTCTCGCTCGTACGCTACTCCGGCATCGAAGCGGCGCAACGCTTCCTGCTCGTCCTCCATCACGTACTGATCTCTCACCTCCAAGTGGAAAGCGCGGAATCGAGCCGCCCGAAAGAGCGGCTCGAAACAGCGGTCACCGGCGACGTGCAGCATCAGCGCACCACCACGGCGGTTTCGTGACGGTCGAGGGTCAACTGGGCGAGCAGTTCGGGGTCGGTGACCGGTTCGCCGGCCACCAGCACCGAACCGCAGGTTCCACTCGCCTCCACCCGTAGCCACATGCCGGGTTCCAGCCAGTCCAGCAATTGGTGCGGTACACGCACCGTGCCCGTGCGGTCGGTGGCATCGCCCTGCACCACGAGCACGCCCGTGTCGGTCGCATACACGGCGGGGCAAGCTCCATGGTCGGATCCGGATCCGAGAAGTCGCAGGTTCATAGCTGATCCTTTGCGAGAGCTGGCGGACGATGTCGTGCAATCGTCCCCACCGGACCCGATGCGGGTCAACGCACTTCGCAAAGTCGCGCAAAATGTAGGCGGCGGTATCGGTGTGGCTTCTACCGTCGATTCGGCAACCCGAGCCACCGCGCCGATGTCGGTCCCGGGCTGCCTTCTCCTCGAGGGAAAGGGCCGCGACATGATGAGACGCCCCAGGACTGCCGCCGATTTCGCGGTGCTGGGTGTGCTGGCGCCGGGCGGTTTGCTCACTGTGGAGCAACTGGCGCAGCAGGCGCGACTGACCGCCTGGTCGGTGCGCAGCGCATTGCTGCGCCTGCAGTCGCGTGGTTTGATCATGGACTGCCGGTACCGCGGCCGCTGGGCCATCACGCCGCGCGGCCGCGGCGAGTGGGCCGCGAAGGGCCGCAGATTCACGCTGTGAGTCGGATCCCGCGACTTCGCAGGCGACACTCCAGCCGATTCAGGACTTGTCGAGGATTTCGCGCAGCCGGTCGGCGAAGGCGCCAGGATCGTCGACGAATCCGGTGTGTCCACCGGGGAACAGCGTTGGTGTCAGGTCGAGCGCCGCGGCGAGCGCGCGCGAGGTGCGATCACAGAATTGCCCGGCGGATTCCGCGCCGATACCGATGACGAGACGAGTGGACGCGTGGTGCAGGGCGCGGATATCGGGTTCCCAGGTGGTGGTGCCGCGGATCTCGTGGGCGAACCAGTAACGTTCACTGGCCAGCTGCCGCGGGTCGCGCTCCGGGCCGAACATCTGCTCGAGCACCGGCTCGGGCATCGCAATGTTCGCGGCCGCGAAGAACTTCCGCCAAGCGCCGAGCACGTCACCTCGGGCATAGGTGGCGACGAGGTCGTCGGTCGCGGCTCGATGCGCGTCCCGGTCGGCGATCAGCGCGTTGATCGGTGGTTCGTGCGCGATCGCCGTAGTGACGAGATCAGGACGAGACTGGGCCAGTGCGAGCGCGGTCACCGCACCGCCACTGGAACCGAAGACCACCGCGGGCCCGGCGTCGACGTGCACGATCAGCCGGGCGAGGTCGTCGGCGCGCAGTTCCGGCGTCGAGTCCTCTTCGGTGTCCTTCAGCGTGGAACTTTGGTGCCCGCGCGGGTCGGTGGTGAGCACGGTGCGGTCCACGGCCAGCAGATCGGCCAACGGCGCGAACGCGGCGGCGTGCATCGGCGCGCCCGCCAGTACGACCAGCGGGCCCGCGCCACGCAGTTCGTAGTACAGGTGCGCGCCCGGGACGTCGAGGGTCCGCGCGGTGGTCGCGGACGGCAGATGGGTCACTAGGGCACCATCCTTTGCGCGGATCTTGTTACGGGGTTCGTGGAAGGGACTCGGGGGGAGCCGGGGTGACGGCCTGGGTCGGTCGCTC
>NZ_JBSGEZ010000062.1:0-46195 GCF_053603155.1 Nocardia sp. NPDC004260
ACCCGACCACCACGAAGCCATGGTCTACATCGCCACCATCATGACCATGTCACGCCGACTCACCCGAGCGTGACCGAAGTTCCCGGACGCTCACTGAGAGGGGCAGAGCAGTTGCACTACGACGGTCAGGGGTGTGCCGGGTGCGATGGTGTGGTTCTCATCCGGTGTGGTGATGACGATCGATCCGTCGGTGCCGTCCTTGAAGGATCTGTGGGAGCCCAGGGTTGAGATATCCCAGGACACCCGACCGAAGATCAGACACTCCCCCGTCGTTGTTCTCTGGTTCGAGTTGGGCGCTTGGCTGCTTCCGTTCGGATCCTGCCCATCTCGCTTTTCGGAACAAGTTTGATGATGTCTTGTCGTGAGGTGATCAAGAGTTTGTGAAAGATTGCCCCCATCTGTGCGTCGATGGTCCTGAGGGAGTTGCCTCGACGGGCAGCGATGGCACTGTTCGTCCATCCTGCAGCAGCCAGCGTGGCGACTTCCCGTTCGGCACTCGAGAGTTCACCCCAATGGGACAGGTTGTTCTTCCTGGCGGGATGGTCGATTGGCATCTCGTCGATGGACAACGTTCCCAGCGCCAAGCGCTGCACCTCGCCTAGCTCGGGACGCAGTGAGGAGCCTTGCCGGTAGGCCGCGGCGAACGCCTCGTCCCCCAGCACACGGCGGACAACCTCGATAGCCTTGTTCGTTTCATGGGCGAGCAGCGCCAGATCGCCAAAATTGATTCCCGGCCCTGCCCGCATAGTCGCCGCTCCTCCGATGAGCTGAGCGGTTTCGGTGGCCAACGCGCTGATCTCGGCTCGGTCCGCATTTCCGGCGTCGATCATATTGGAGACGATCCGCGCCAACGTCCAATGCCGAATGTACAGTGCGAACGACACGCCCCACTGGTCACGCGCGGCAACATGATACTCGAGTGCTGAGCGCCCCACGGCCGATGCCTCGGCGGGATCACCATGTTTGGTCAATGTGATCGCCCAGGCCAACTCGGCCCATGCCTTTGCCCACCCAGCTCCGGACCTGGTGGCATGCTCCAGGTGACGCCGCGTGATCTCCAACGCTTGCTGTGCAGTTCCGAGGGAGCTGGCAGCTACGGCCTGGTAGAACTCACTCCTGCCCTCACCGCCCCAATCATCGAAGGTGCCGAACTTTTGCCGGGCCCGACCCAGCACCGCGATAGCCCTCGGGTCACGGCGGGCGAGCATCAGTACCGTCCCCCAAAGGAATTCGACGCTGGCGGGCAGACCGAGATCGTTTTCCGGATTCTGCCGCCAGTTCCCTCCGGCCTCCGTGTCGCCGATGCATCCGACCACACATTCCTCGAGTATCCGGTCGGCCTCGTCGCTTCTGCCCTGCAGCACGGAGAGCCACCCGAGCATCGTCATGGCTGCTGTTTGAAGCTCGGTCGGCTGTGCAGTGCGTCCACGGGTCGCCTGCAGGGTGCGTTCGGTCCACCGGCGTACTTCTCGGGGTGAGCCTTTGATGATGGGCAGGGCAACCAAGCCCGCAGAGATTTCCAAACCGAGTTCGGGTTCCCCGGAGGTCAAGCTTGTCTCGATCGCAGTCACGATGTTGTCCCAGGCTGTGCGAACCCCCCAGTTCTCTTCGCCGGGGCTGAACCATTTGATCTGCGCTTTTACGACTTTGTCTCGATAGTATCTGCGGTGACGGCGTTCGAGCCGCGCCGGCTCGTCCACCTCGCTGGTGGAGCGTTCTTTCAGCCGTTGCGCGGCAAACACCCGGATACTTTCCAGCAGCGAGTACCGCACCGTCGTCGGCATGATGTGGGCCGTCACCAGCGACTGGTCGACGAGCCCATCAAGCAAGCCCTCGATCTCCTCGCATTCCAGGCGTACGACCGCATCACCGCCGGATAGCGGCTCACTATTTTGGGGCCAAGCCGCATCGTCGGCGCACACCGCCGCGATCGCTTCCAGACCAGCGCCCACATCCGGCGCGGAGCCGGTGTCATCCTCGGGATTGGTGTCGTAGCCCGCGGCGAAGACCGACATTCGATCCAAAAGGAGCCGTTCCTTGTCCAGGCACAGGTCATATGACCAAGCGATGACGTCACGAACGCTTTGGTGACGTGGCTCGACTCCCACCCGCGGCCCGCGCGACCAGCGCATCCTTTTGTCGGTGGCCTCCCCGCTCAAGTCCCGAACGATGGCACCCAGCGGTTGCCGCAGCAACCGTGCGGCCGCCAACCGGATATACAGCGGATTGTTCTCCACGTGACGGCACACCAGGTTGGCCAGCTTGATTTGATCAGGGGTGGTTACGGGATTGTCGGTGAGTTCAGCGCGACTCCGAAACAAGGTGAGTGCCTGCTGCTGTGACAACGAAGGAACCAAAATGACACGTTCGTCGACCCACCCGATCGGCCGGCGGCTGGTCGCAAGAATGGTCAGACCCGGCACCGCTTCGGTCAGCTCTGCGATCAACTGTCCGGCAGCGGTCAGGACATGCTCGCAATTATCCATCACCAGCACGGTCTGCAGATTCCGTCCCACCGCGTCCGTACTGGTCAACGTATCGACCAGCGAATCCCAGGCCGATTGCTCCGAGGAGTCGGCGTCCACCACCGAGCGCATGATCTCCTCCTCGACCGCGGTCGCGTCGGCGCCCTTGGTCAGCCGCGCTAATCTCACCCAAAAGATCCGACGGTGTGCAACCGTGTTGAACCGGCGCACAGCTTCGGTCGCAAGGCGCGTCTTTCCGATACCGCCGGGACCGATCAAGACGATCACTCGAGCAGAACTCAGCAGCAGGGTAGCGATCTTCTCCAACTCCGGATCACGACCAATGAAACGATCCGTAGCCGATACCAGGTCTCCGCGATATTTGCGGCGGGTCGCCAACATGCCACCGGAGTTTACTCATCCGAGCAAAATTCTGTGGGTTTGATCACTGCTTTCTGTAACCGTTGTGAACGAGGGCTATTACTGTGACAGATGAAAATTTTTGGTGGCGCCATGGCGGCATCCAGCAGTCTTTCGGGAAGCCTGCGCCACCCACCGTCTTGGCGGCCGCAGACTGGACCGTGCGGCCGGCTCCGCACGTGGAGCTGGCTCCCTTTCGTTCGATTCGATCGACAGCCATTGCAGCACAGCTATTTATCCTGGTCAGCGCCGTTTTGCGGCCTTCAGAGCCTTCGTGTGGGGTTGCGGGTTCGGCCCGGTAGCCCGACCGGCTACGAGTCGTGAGGTGAGGGGGCAGGCGGCCATGGTGGCGATGGCTCTCCAGAGTTCTCGACTGGTGTGAGGAACCTGCCATCCGGGCGTTGGGTGTGGTACACCGCCACATCCGAACCGTACATGTCGGTGACCTCGTGGAGTCGGTGCCGCACGACCGACAGCGGGCCTTGTTTGGAATCCACGTAGACGTCGCCAGAAGTCACGTCTGCGACCACCCCAGAGTGTGTGACGACGGAGTCGGCGTTCCGATAGACCACCACATCACCCGGAACCGCGGCACCGATATCGATTCTGCGGAACCCGTTGTCCTTCAGGATCCAGTCGACCCAACCGCCCCCCAGCCAGCCCGCTTCGCCGTCGCGACTGAAGGTGTACCCGTGGCAGTTGTAGTGGGGGTTGATCGGTGCGAGCGACTCGAGCCGATCAAGCCGGACACCGCTTTCGATGTTCATTCGGAACAGCTCGGTCAGACCGGCTCGGCTGCGGAAGATCCATGGGTCGAAGGGGGGAGGGGCACCGGCTGTGGCCTCCGAGAGGGTCCTCGGCGGGATCACCGTTCCTCCATCGGTTGTGTGGGTACGTAGCGTGATCGGGTCGGTGGCCCATCCAGTTCTGGCGACATGTGCAGCTATCTCATCGGGTGTCTGGTGTTCGGCGGTGGTATTCAGGTCCGTGTGTGCAGGGGTGGCCCGTGCAGCCGGACCGATCCTGTCGAGTCCGGTTGCGAGCCGCTCGTCTTCGTGCTGGATCCGACCGAGGCAGTTCCGTATCTGGTGCGGGAATTCGTGGTGTGTTTTGCTGATCTGTGGGGCGGCTTTGTAAACAATGGCATCGGCGATGCGCTCGGCTGCCTCCAGCATTCTCGAGATGATCGCTGCGTCGCCCGACCCGCCCATCGAGGTTGTCTCTCGCCTGTGACCGGGCTGTCAGGCAGCGAGGCCGACGGTGGTGAAGTCGACCTCGGTGAGCGCCGGGTCGAATGGGTCGGGTTGGTGGGTGAGTACGTCGGTGGCGTAGGCGCCGAAGCGACTGATGTGGGCACGCACGTACGGCGACAGGGCGGCGAGCTGGTCGGCGGTGACGGTCCAGACCTCGGCGGCCAGGTCGCGGACGACGTCCATGATGTTCAGGGCGTTGTGGAAGATAACCAGATTGGCCAACAGGGCGTTGAGCTTGATCAGCTTCTCCTGCTCTTCGGAGTCGTTGTCGGCGAGCACCCCGTTGTTGCCGAAGCTCAGCCATTGGGAGAAGTCGTTGCGCTCGATCGACGTCACCCGCGCACCCTCTCCGAACCACACCGAACCAGGACCCACGCACCGTAACGGAAGACAACCCTCCCGCACCCCCCACAGTCCACCAAACCACAACCGAATCAACGCGGACGGTTACACCTCACCCCGATCGGCATGCCTCAGACCAGGGCGTTGCCCCTTTCCGGCTTATCTCGACTGCGCCCCCGACAGAACAGGAGCCCTCCGATGAAGTGTTCGCGGATGAGGAGTCGGCGCGTCTGTGGGAGTTTCCGGAGGTCAGTCGCGAGGAGTTATTTCGGTTCTTCACATTGCGGTGATCGACGCCGCCACCGGAAAGACGCTGCTGGACACCCTGGTCAACCCCGGCCCCGGCATGCCGATCGCACCGGGAGCCTTCGCTGTGCACGGCATCACCGACGCCGAGGTCACCGCCGACGGGCGTCCCGGCCTGGCAGCTCACACGGCCCGGGACGTGGTGTATCGATGTCCTGAACCGTGAGTGCTGCTGGACAACCGAATTCCCGCAGCACCGCTGCACGCATGCGCATCTTCTCCTTCGAACGGTCAGCCCACGAGACCGGCGGATTCGGTCTTGCGGGGCAGGGAGCGAATCAGTTTGCGATTGGCGAACTCGAAGATGCCGAGTTCGGACAGTTCGCGACCGAAACCGGACTTCTTGATCCCGCCGAAGGGCAGATCGGGCTCCAAGGACGTCGGATGGTTGATCCACACCATGCCGCTGGCGATCTGCTCGGCCACCGCTCGCGCGCGGTCCGGGTCACTGCTGTACACGGTGGCCCCGAGCCCGAACTTCGAGGTGTTCGCCAACTCGATCGCCTCGCGTTCGTCGCCGACGCGGTACACCACCGCGACCGGCCCGAACAGTTCCTCGGAATAGGCGCGCATATCGGGGGTGACATCGGTCAGTACCGTCGCGTCGACGAACGCGTCCTGGCGTCCCGGCGCCGGTACGTCGGGGCGGCCGCCACCGGTGACCACCGTGGCGCCCTTCTCGCGGGCATCCTGAACCTGTTCCAGCAGCTCCTCGGCGGCCTTCGGGGAGGAGAGCGGTCCGAGTGTGGTCTCCGGATCCGACGGGTCGCCCGGGCGCAGTGCGCCGAACCGCTCGGCCAGACCGGCCACGAAGCGATCGTACAGTTCGTCCGGTACGATGAAACGTTTTGAGGCGACACAACTTTGACCGGTGTTCGCCAGCCGCCCTGCGGTCGCCGCATCGATCGTGTCGTCCAAATCGTCGGCGTCGAGCACGATGAAGGGGTCGCTGCCGCCGAGTTCGAGTACGCATTTCTTCACGTGCCGCCCAGCGATCTCGGCCACCGACGCACCGGCGGCGTCGCTGCCGGTGAGGGATACGCCCTGGACAGCGGGGTGGGCGAGGACGTGCTCGACGTCCGAGACCCGCAGGAAGACGTTGGTGTAGACCCCTTCGGGCGCGCCGGCGTCGGTGAAGATCTTCTCCAGTTCGAGCGCGGTGAGTGCGCAGAGCTTGGCGTGCTTGAGCAGAATTGTATTGCCCAACACCAGATTCGGCGCCGCGAACCGCACCACCTGATAGATCGGGAAGTTCCACGGCTCGATGCCGAGCAGCACCCCCAGCGGTGGGTTGACGAGCTGGGCTTCGCCCTCCTCGACCGGCAGTGTGGTGGGCTCCAGAATGCGCGGTCCGTTCTCGCCGTAGTACTGCAGAATGCTCGCCGAGAGGTCGACTTCGAACTCGCTCTCGGAAATGCGTTTGCCCATTTCGCGGGTGATCAGCCGGGCGAGGTCGTCCTTGCGTTCGCGCATCAGATTTGCCGCGGCGGACACCACCCGCGCACGCTGCTCGACCGGTTTCGCGCGCCACGACCGATAGGCGTCGTCCGCGCGTTCGACCAGGGCATCGAGTTGCTCGGTCGCCACATAGGGCAGTTCGGCCAGGGTTTCGCCGGTATAGGCGTCGACCGTCTCGAACGGTTCGGCGTTGGGACCCGAGGCGCTCATAGGCTGGACGTTGGTCGATGTCATCGGTCACCACTCCTCGTACGATGGAATCCGACTCGGTCGGTGCCGGTCGGTGTCACTGGGTGGCTACCCGCCCACGGCGCACGAAACATCTCACCGCACGCTGACGTGCGGGAATGCCGGCCGGTCGCGCCGTCCGGCATCGGTGGGCGGCGCTGAGCGGGCTGGTTGGTGTCGGTGGCGCGGACGTGGAGGGCGTGGGTGCAGGGGTGGCCTGCCAGCGGTAGGTCCATTGGCGCCAGGTGTCGAGGGAGTATTCGGTGGTTAGTACGGGATCGTCAGCTGTTCCGCGGCGGAGATGTCGAACAGGGGCAGTTCGTGTAGTTGCCGTGCCGCTGCGGCGCGCTGTTCGGCCTGCTCACGGACCGCGCAGGTCGGCCCGATGCCCTGGGCCACCGATTGCGGTGACAGCAGCCAGCCGTGACAGCGGCGACAGTGCGCGACAAGTCGCACGGTGGGCAACCGGCCACGCCCGCGACCCGGGCCGTCCTATTCGGCGAGTTCGGACCGGATCTCCAGATCCGGACGCGCCCACCCCGCGGCGGTGACCACGAGCACCCCGTCGTGGCTTCGCAGGCGGGCGAGCACCGCGCGCATCCGGCTCGGCGACGCGGCGCCGGGGACATCGAGGACGACGACGTCGGCACCGTCGAGCAGGACCCCGGCCACGGCGAGTGGATCCGGGATCCGGGATGTGCGCGAGCCGGGCGAGGTTGCCGTTCATCTCGGTGAAGGCCAGCAACCCCAGCTGCGGGCACCCGATGACCGCGACCCACTCCCCAACGGCGGTCACCGCGGCGAGCAACCCCGAGCAACGCGGCCAGCGCGGCCGACCGGACGGGTGTCGACGTGTCGAAACTGCCATGGCATGCCCTTGTCGTCGAAAGGTGTGGTGACCGACGGTTCAGTGGATGGGTTCGAACTCCCACAGCACTGGAGTCCCGTCCGGGCCCTTGGGGATCGGGAAGTAGCTGTGATGGGTGGCGGGGTCCAGCGCCAGCGAATGGGCCCCATCGGCCAGATGCGCGGCGCCGACGGCGACGGTGCGGCCGTCGCGGCGGTCGAACACACTGACCCAGCCGCTTTCGGCCGCGACGTAGACCCGGTGCGCGCTCGCGTCGTAGACCAGCACGTCGGGAGTCTGACCGACAGAGTCTTGCCCGGTGACGGTGCGGGCGGCCAGGTCCACGGTGACCATTCTGGAGTCGGCCTCGCAGCCGACGAACATCACCTGTGCATCCGGGTCGAGGGCTTGGCCATGTGGATGGTCGCAGCCGGGCGTGGGGATCCGGTCGGTCACCACGAAAGTCGCGGGATCGATCACCGCCAGATCGTTGCGGCCCTGAACCGCGACGACCATGCGATCGGTGACCGGGTTGTAGACGACGTTGCCGACCTCCCCACCCAACCCGACGGTGGCGCGCACAACACCGGTGTCGGCGTCGACGACGGTCTCGGTGCCGGCGTGCTCGTTGGTCGTCCACACCGCGTGACGGACCGGGTCGTAGGCCAGCCCGTCGGGGTAGTCACCGGTCGGTGCGGTGAACACGACCGCGCCGCCGTCTTCGTCGAAGGCGACCAGCTGGTTGCGGCCGGTCGCGGTGGCATACACCCGGTGGATGTCCGGGACCACGAGCACGCCGTGCACGTCCGGCACATCGGGGATGGTGCGCACCACCTGGTGGGCGCGCACATCGACCTCGACGACCTCCCCGGCACCCATGTGCGCGAGGAACAGCAGCCCGCGCCCGGCATCGAGGCTGGTGTAGTCGAAGCGCACCGGCCCGCCGGTCAACGCCACCTGCGCGACCTGCCGCAGCGGCAGCTCCCCGGGATGCGGGGGACCCTGCGGTGGGGAGTTCGCGCATCCGCTCACCGCCAAGGCCGCGGCGCCCAGCAGCGCTGCGAGTGCGCGCGTCGGGGGCATCACCCACCTCCCACATCGGTGTAACCGTGGTTTCAACACTACGCTGGAGGCCAGGTGCGGTGAACCCCACCACCGGATCGGAGGATTTCGTGCCCGACTCACCAGCGGCTAAGCCCGGGCAATGGGTGATGCTGTCGTATCGCATGCCTCGTGAGCCGTCCACGCCGCGGATCGCGGTGTGGCGCAAGCTCAAACGCCTGGGAGTCGGGCAGATCTCCGACGGCCTGGTCGCCCTACCGGCGGATGCGCGCACGCGTGAGCAGCTGGAATGGATCGCCGAGGAAGTCATCGATGCCGGCGGTTCCGCCTCGATCTGGATCGCCCAACCCGCAACGTTGACGGTCGAACGTGAGCTCGCCGCCACCATGGCCGCCGCACGCGCGGCCGAGTACGCCGCGATCACCGCCGAGGCTGCGGCGGGCCCGGTGTCGGTGACCGCCCGCCAGTCGCTGGCCCGGCGATTGCGCACCGAGCTGCGCACGATCAAACGCCGTGACTACTTTCCACCGCCCGAACGCGACCAGGCCATCGCCGCGGTCGAAGCTCTTGCCGCGGCACAGGTTTCACGCGCCCGCGGAGTGTCGTCATGAAGTGGGCGACCCGGGCGGGCATTCACATCGACCGCGCCGCCTGCGCGTGGCTGATCCGCCGCCACGTCGACCCCGGCGCCGAGTTCGTCTTCCTCGCCGACCCGGCCGATCTCCCGGCGGAGGCGACCGGGTTCGACATGCGCGGGGTCGAGCTGTCCCACCACGGTGGGGATTGCAGCTTCGA
The DNA here is from genome assembly GCF_053603155.1 of Nocardia sp. NPDC004260. Taxonomy (NCBI): domain Bacteria; kingdom Bacillati; phylum Actinomycetota; class Actinomycetes; order Mycobacteriales; family Nocardiaceae; genus Nocardia; species Nocardia sp. NPDC004260. The sequence goes on from NZ_JBSGEZ010000062.1 coordinate 9,177, forward strand.
AACCATCCTGCGCCGCTACGAGCTGCATGATCCGGTGCTGTGGAAACTGGCCGCGATCGTGCACGAAGCCGACCTCGACGACGAACGCTACGACGCCCCCGAAGCCCCCGGCCTGGACACCGTGCTGCGCGGACTGTCGATGATCTGCACCGACGAACAGATCCTGGAGCTGACCGCCCCGATGTTCGACGGCCTCTACGAATTCCACCGCCGCGCCACCCTCTTGGGCCGGGAACCCAGCTGAAAACCCGCCTCACCCGACACCCTCCGCTCCACCCACCGCCGGTGTGTGCGCCCCTGCGCAATGCGCGGGCAATTCGGCCATTTCCGAAACCCGCGTGCCGGACTTCGCGTCGCACAACCGATGCAACCAAGGTTACATTCCCTGCGTGAATGAGGCGACACCACCGAAACAGCAGGACCCTCCGACATCGGCGGAGGAGGGCACATCGACCGTCGGGTTCACGCGGATCCTCGCCTACTTCCTGAAGTTGGGCGCCATCGGGTTCGGCGGCCCGATCGCGGTGGTCGGCTACATGCAGCGCGACCTCGTCGAACAACGCGCCTGGATGGGCCGCCGAGACTTCCTCGACGGCGTGGCACTCGGCCAGGCGATGCCCGGGCCGCTGGCCGCCCAGGTCGCGATGTGAGTCGGCTACCTGCGCGGCGGCGCGCTCGGCGCCGCCGCCGTCGCCGCTGCGTTCGTCGCGCCCTCGTTCCTGCTGGTGGTAGTCGTCGGCGGGGTCTACACGCGGTATTCGGGGTTGAGCATCGTGGCGTCGCTGTTCTACGGCATCGCCCCCGCCGTCATGGCCATCACCACCCTGGCCGCGATCAACCTGCTCAAACTCACCGACCCCCGCGACCCGCGGTTGTGGGCCATCAGCGCGGCCGTGGCTTCACCTTGCGTGGGACGAGGAGCGGTGACCAGGGAACCTCGCCCGGGGGGACAGCGCCCCTTCCTACCCTCGCGAGCGACGCCGTTCCCGAGGGGCCGACGCCGTCGGCCGAAGGTGGTGGCGACGACACCTGGGGAATCGGCATCTGGTTGGTCCGCGCTGCGGGACTCACAGTGGAAACCGTTCGCCCACCGTGACAGCACAATCGGAGGACCGATACATGACCGGATCTCGCATCGACCTGATCGAGAACTTCTACCGCGCCTTCAGCGGTGACGTCGATCTGCTCGACGATGTAGTGGCACCTGAGTGGGAGGACATTCCGCTGGGACCCGACCAGCAACCCGGGCGAGAAGGCATCAAACCTCTTGTCGTTGCGATCAATCAGGCGTTCTCGGACTTCACCATCGTCATCGAGACCGTCCTCGACGGCCGCGGCGACAACGGCGACGGCCCGCTCGCAGTGCGCGCCGAAATGCGCGGCACGCACACCGGCGAGTGGTTCGGGGTGCCCGCGACCGGGCGGGAAGTCCGAATCCCGATCCACGAGTTCCACGAAGTCGCCGACGGCCGCCTGGCCCGGACCTGGCACCTCGAGGATTGGCTCGGCTGGCTCCACCAGGTCGGAGCCTGGCCAGTGGCAGGACAGGAAGAGAAGAAACGATGAAAGCGATTCAGATATCCGACTACGGCGAGCGCGTCGTCGCCCGTGACATCCCGACACCGGCCATCGGCCCGCGGGAGGTCCTGGTGCGCGTCGCGGGATACGCGGCGAACCCCCTCGACCTGAAGATCGTCGCAGGCCATATGCACGACTACTTCCCGGTCGAGTTCGCGTACACCCTGGGCACCGATCTGTCGGGAACCATCGTGGCCGCCGGTGACGACGTCAATGGATGGGCCGCCGGAAACCGTGTCATCGCGCGTCTGGACCCGAGCCGCGGTGGCGCCGCCGCCGAGTACGCGGTGGTGCCCGCAGCGCAGCTGGTCCGAGCGCCCGCCACGGTGTCGCTGCCGCTGGCCGCCGGTCTGGTGACCGCGGCGGCAACGGCGTGGCAGGCCCTGACCGAAGTGGCGAACGTCGAGCCCGGGCAGACCGTGTTGGTACACGGCGGCGCGGGCGGGATCGGCAGCTTCGCGGTGCAGTTCGCCCGCGATCTCGGCGCCCGGGTGATCGCGACGGCGTCGGGCCCCGGGCTCGGGATCACCGACAAACTCGGGGCTCATCAGGTGATCGATTACACCACAACCGATTTCACGACTGTCGCGACCGAGGTCGACGTCGTGATCGATACCATCGGCGGCGATACCGAGATCCGCTCACTGGAAGTGCTGAACCCGGGCGGCCTCCTGGTAGCAACCCCGATGCCACCCGATGTCGAGCGCGCCGCAACCCGCGGCGTCCGCGCCGAGTTCGTCTTCCACAGCTCCGACCCGGCCCGGCTGGCACGAGTAGCCGAGAAGATCGACAGCGGAACACACATCCTGCTCGACCGCATGGTCCCGCTCACCGAGGCAACTGCCGCGCTGGACTATCTCGACGCGGGAAAGGCGAAGGGCAAGGTAATCCTGGTCGCCGACAAGCTCGTCTGATATCCGGCCACGACAAGGGCATCCGTCGAATCGACGCGGCGGTCCCCCGCCGGCATCGCTGCGGCCGCGCTCGATGGGGCCATTACCACCTGGTTCGCGTGTCGCCCCGACCGGATACTGATCTCATGGATCTCTCGGAGCTCGGCGCGTTTCTGAAGTCCCGGCGTGATCGGGCACGGCCCTCCGATGTCGGTCTCCCGACCGGACCGCGCCGACGCGTACCCGGTCTGCGCCGCGACGAAGTCGCCGGGCTCGCCGGCGTCTCCACCGATTACTACGTGGAATTGGAACAGGGACGTGGAGTCCAACCGTCCGAGCAGATGCTGGCGGCGCTGTCCCGGGCGCTGCGCCTGACCTCGGACGAGCGAAACCACCTGTATCATCTCGCCGGTCGCCCGCTGCCGCCGATACACGGCGTCGCCGCGCATGTCCACCCGGGCATGCTCGATCTGCTCGATCGGCTGCCGCACACCCCGGCGCAGGTGATCACCGATCTCAGCGCGACATTGATTCAAAACCGGCTCGCACGAGCGTTGCTTGGACCTCCTCCAGCCGAGACGGGTCTCGAGGCGAGCTTCATCTATCAATGGTTCACCGACCCGTTCGTCCGCGATCTCTACCACCCGGAAGAGCATGCCCACCAGTCGCAGGTTTTCGTCGCCGATATGCGGGCGGTCGCGGGCCGGCGCGCAAGGGATCCCGAAGTGATCGCGCTCACCGAGAAACTGCTGCGGACGAGCGCGGAATTCGCCGAGCTATGGGCCAGGCGTGACGTCGCCGTTCGCCGCGCCGACCGGAAACGGCTGATCCATCCTCTGGTCGGCGAGATAGAACTCGATTGCCTCAGTCTGCTCAGCGAGGACGGCACGCAACGCCTACTGTGGTTCACCCCCGCGCCCGGATCGCGCGCTGTCGAACAGCTCGAATTGCTGTCCGTGTTCGGTGAGCAGCAGATCGAGCCGGCGGACTAGATTCCGGTTACCGTGCACGGCGACCAGAGGAATGGGCCCGTCACCGATTCGGACCGGCGCTCACCGGCGAACGCTTCACACCTGCGCCATGCCGCCATCGACGAACAACTCCACACCGGTCACGAAGCTCGAGGCGTCGCTGGACAAGAACACCGCGGCCTTCCCGATCTCGCGCGGATCTGCGATGCGGCCGGTGGGGTTTCCCTCCCCCATCTGCCGCACGGCCACGTCGACCTCTTCCGGCGTGCGCACCATTCCCATTGCGCTGCGCAGGGATTCGGTGTCGACGGCGCCGGGGCTGAGGATGTTCATCCGCACTCCCGAGCCCTTCACATCCTGAATCCATGCCCGCACGAAGCATCGGATCGCCGCCTTGGCGCCGCCGTACATGCTCATGCCCTGGGGCGGCTGGGTGGTGGCGGTCGAAGCGATGATGACGACAGCGCCGCCCTGGGGTAGCAGTCGCAGCGCGGGCTGAACTTCCCGACCCGCGAGGTGCTGATCGAGGCCGCCTATCGCAACGAACTGGCCAAACTCTGCGACGCGGCATCGCAACTGCTCGAGACGATGCCACCGCAGCAGGCGCTGCGCGCCTGGATGGGCCGCTTCATCGATTACGCGACAGCCAAATTCGGGATGGCCGACGCGCTGCGCGCCCTCGTGGAGTCCGGCGTCGACCCTTATGTCCGCAGCAAGGAGATGATGCTCGACGCACTGGCCGCACTGCTCGACGCCGCCGCGCGGGCGGGCACCATTCGCCCCGACATCGGCGCGACCGATATGTTCGCGGCACTCACGGGCATCGCACTCGCGTCCGGCAAGCCCGAGCAGCGCGAGCAGGCCGAACGACTACTCGATCTGACTCTGGACGGACTGCGCGCATCGCCTCGCTGACCGAGCGGGTTCAGCACCATTCACACATTCGCGCTGGCGTCTCTGAACGGTAGGGAAAGCTCGGGTGGATAGTCCATGACATACTCGCTGCACCGGGGTGCCCGACACCGCCGAGGCATGGTGTCCCTATCTATAAGACAAGCTATGCATGATGACCCTCAACTCGCCCAGGCGCGAAACTTTCTGGTCGAGTTGCGCCAGTGTGCGCAGACGCTGATGCGTCGCCGTGAGTTGATGCCGGGAACCGCGATTCGCATGCCCAGCCCGTCGACACCGAACTTGCCGCCGTACACCGCCAGATCGAGCTGCTGTATCAGCAGGAGCAGCCTGGCTTGTTCGAGACAAGTGAATCAGGGCGGCTTGGTCGATAGAGAGCCCACGTTGGATAGCTTGTGAGGCACGCGTTCATGCTCCTATCGAAGCGGCCCGGGTATGCTCGAGGCACAGCAAATACGCTTTGGCGTCGAATGACGATTCCCGTCCCTCCGCAATCCTCAACGCTCACAGCACCGGGACAGTCACTGAAACCATGGCCTCCGATTCAGGCACAAGGTTGGGGTCGTTGCGATAGACGTTGAAATGATGGGTCGAGACATCGTCGTCGGTGCGAGCGATCCGTAGACCGTTGGCGCTGATGAAGGCCGCGATTCGATCGTGCGCTCGCGGGATCATCTCGGCGAACGGGCCGGTCACAGTCGCGCACACCGCGCGGCGAACCGGCAAGTGCAGCGCCACGAGCGGAGCTCGCGCCTCGACACTCGCGGTGGTCTCCACGAAAACCGATTCATCGACATCGGATTCCCGGAATTCCTCATCGTGTTCGATGCAGCCGCACAGCCCGGTCATCGCGATGTCCTGCCGCTGGAGCTCAGGCATGAAACGCTCCCACAACTTCCCCTCGGCGGCGTAGTTTTCCACCGTCCCCCGCAGCGCCACCAGCGTCTGCGCGGGGATGTCGATCAATTCGACCTCGATGTCGGCCATGATGTTCTCCAGTTCGTTCGGGTCGAGCATGCGCTCGATGAGGGCCAGCCGATGCCGGACCGAGGCGGCCTCGTCCACGAGTGTCCGGCGCTGCGACCGCAGCGCATCGGCATACGCGGGAGTGCCGAACACAGCGAGCAGGGCTCCGATGGCGGACACGCCGAAGCCGACGTCGCGTAGCTGCCGAATCCGGCCGGCATCACTCAGCTGCTCCGGCGAATACCTGCGATATCCACTGGCACCATCGACCACGGCGGGAACCAGCACCCCGGTCGCGTCGTAGTGCCGAAGCATCCGCACGCTGATCCTGCTCAACGAGGAAAACCGGCCGATGGACATCAGCTTCGAGGGGTCGGTCACGCCAGTGAGTCTGCAACCTCACACAATGTCAGAGTCAACCGACGCGGCGATGGTCGGCCAAAAGAATAGGCCCCACCGTTGATAGAGGCCCTTGCCTTGCACACCAGTCGGTCGTCCATCCGCGCCGGCCCGGGGTTCCCGGTGGCCGGACCGGCAGTAGCGGCTCGATCACTGTCCACAACTCGTCGTCCACGATCCACGGCGCCGCCACGACGAAACATATCGCACCGCAACGAGAGTCACCGCCAATCAACCGAACCTATCAGGAGCTCTAACTACACGAGTTTCGGCGCATCCCCACGACGGGGATCAATACAGGATTCACGTCCCGCGCTACTTCGGCGATACTTGCACTCGTTCTATAACACCGACAGATCCGGCAGCGTGGCTTCGCCCCGACCGAGCCGCGACAAGAACCGCACGACGATATGAGGACTGACCATGAGCGGCCAGGGCGCGCTAACGATCAGCACAGAGGAATTTCTGGCCGACTATCCGGAATACGCCACGACCACAGTGCTGGATGACCTCCGTGCCACCGAATACGCCTATCTCGATCGCAACCAGGACATCTATCTTGACTACACCGGCGCAGGGCTGGCCGCGGCCGCCCAACACCGGGCACACAACGAATGGGTCTCTGCGGGCTGCTATGGCAATCCGCACTCGAGCAATCCCACCTCACGTGCGGCGACGGCTGGGGTCGAGACTGCCCGGGCTGCTGTGCTCGCCCATTTCAACGCGTCACCGCAGGACTATACGGCGATCTTCACGGCGAACGCCACGGCGGCATGCCGATTAGTCGGCGAGGCCTACCGATTCGGTAGGTCGGTACGTTTCGTCCTGACGGCTGACAACCACAATTCGGTCAATGGCATTCGAGAATTCGCACACTCCAGGCGCGCTCGAACGGAGTACATCCCTCTCGTCGGTACAGAACTCAGAGTGACCGAGGCTGCTGTCCGCGCCGCACTGGGTGGCCTCACGGCGGGGGAATCGCACTCGGCTGCGGCGGCGAACGGACGCGACAAGCATCGTGGGCTGTTCGCCTACCCAGCGCAGAGTAATTTCACCGGCGTTCAGCATCCACTCGAATGGGTTGACATCGCACATGATCACGGATTCGATGTATTGCTCGATGCCGCCGCCTACCTGCCGACCCATCAGCTCGATCTCTCCGAAGTACGTGCCGATTTCGTTCCCGTGAGCTGGTATAAGGTCTTCGGTTATCCGACTGGAGTCGGCTGTCTGGTCGCCCGCCGCGATGCGTTGGCCAGACTGCGGCGGCCGTGGTTTTCCGGCGGCACCGTTCAGGCCGCCAGCGTGGAGGGCCGGTGGTACACACCTGCCGCGGGATATGCCGAATTCGAGGACGGTACAGTGAATTTCCTCGCCATACCGGACATCCAACATGGTCTCGAATGGCTGCACGGAGTCGGCATCGATGTGATCGATCGGCGTACCCGCTGCCTGACCGGGTGGCTGCTGGATCGCCTACTGTCGCTCGTGCACGACAACGGCGCTCCGGTGGTCCGCATCTATGGCCCGCGCGATATGGTCAACCGCGGTGCGACGATCGCGTTGAATATCCTCGACTACTCCGGGGCCGTCGTCGACGAGCGTCTGGTAGCACGCGAATCCTCCGCGGTCGGGCTGTCTTTACGCACGGGTTGCTTCTGCAATCCTGGCGCTGGCGAGGCTGCCTTCAACATCGACCGCTCGGCGTTGCTAGGCCTGCTCGGAAAGCCCCCTGGCACGATCGATTCGTATATTGCCGAACTCGGCCTGCCCACCGGCGGCGCGCTGCGTGTCTCCTTCGGAATCGCGTCCAATTTCCAAGATGCCCAGCGATTCGTCGAATTCGTCGACACGACCTACCGCAACCGCCGGTGTGATCCGCAGGATCTTCCGCCGCGAGAACACTGCTGAACGAAGCCCCTCCCCAGCGCCGATGCCAGTAGGTGCATAGCGAGCATCGATACCTCGATCACGGCGCAGGGCTACGCCGTTGTCCGTTAAGCAGCCGCTGACCAGGGATTTTGAAGTTTGGTGATGAGGTGTAGTGCCGGGTCTGGAGTGAATGCGGTTGTGCGGCAGGCCTCGGCGAGGTTGGTTTCTCCCTGGAGACGGTGGAGATTGATTGCCACGCCACCGCCGCCCTCAATGCCCGCGCACGACCATGGGTCTGGGGCCGACCAGCCCCGAAACCAGGACCCTACGCCGCCGTTTTATCTACCACCTTCGAGGAACGCAGCATTGGCAGGAATTGGTTAGAGGCGGAACCCGTCTGCGTCGATCGGCAGTGGAATCGTCGGCATCGAATCCTCCCCATGCGCAACGGCGAGCAGGGCGGGGAACGAGGCAAGTTTGCGCCTCGGCCGTCCCTGAACCGCGCCGAGGTCGCGCTCGGTCCGATCGATCGCCCTCCACTCGTGCACACCGACGGCGGTGGGCTGGCGCTGCCGGACCAGTGCGTCGAGGTCCTGCGGGGTGGTTGCCGGGGTGGGAAGCAATCCTGCGGAATGGTCGGCGAGGAGTGCGGCGACAGTGTCCCGTGCGCATTTCTTGTTGGCGCCGATGCCTCCGGACGGGCCCCGCTTGATCCATCCCGCCGTGTAAACGCCGGGGATGGGTTCGCCGGTCCCGGCGAGGACTCGGCCAAAGTCGTTGGGCAGCACACCGCGGTCATGGTCGAAGGGCAGGCCGGGCAGCGCAGCGCCGCGGTAGCCCACCGCCCGGAGTATCAGACCCGCCTCGATGGTCTCTTCGATTCCGGTCGGGACAGCGCGGACGTCGCCGCCGGGGCCGTGTTCGAGCCGATTGCGCGCCACACGCACTCCGGTGACTCGTTGATCGCCCAAGATCTCCAGCGGAGAACACAAGTAGCGCAGGGCAATACGGCGCGACGCGCCGCGGTGGCGTGTGGTGAGTTCCGCGGCAGCCTGCGCTTTGGCCAGCCCGATCGGGTCCGATCGAAGTGCGGCGAGCTGGTCGGGATCCAACCTGGCCTCATCGGACGAGGCGAGGACATCGGCGCCGTCGAGATCGGTCAGGGCGAGCAGCTCGGGAGTGGTGTACGCGGCCTGCGCGGGGCCGCGCCGGCCGAACACCACGACTTCCTCGATCGTGCCGGCGGCCAGGGCGGCCAGGGCGTGGTCGGCCATATCGGTGGCGGCGAGCTCCGCGGGATCGGCGACCAGGAGGCGGGCGATGTCGAGGGCGACGTTGCCGTTGCCGACGACGACCGCACGGCGACAGGAGAGATCGAACGTGCGGTCGATGAAGTCCGGGTGGCCGTTGTACCAGTTCACGAACTCGGTTGCCGACGCGCTGCCCGGCAGGTCCTCGCCGGGAATCCCCAGGCGGCGGTCACCGGAGGCCCCATAGGCATAGACGACGGCGTGGTGCGCTGCGGCCAGCTCGTCGTGGGTGATGTGGGTACCGACCTCGACGTTGAGGTGGAAGCGGAAGCGGCCATTGGCGGCGGCGCGCTCGAATACCTCGGTGACGGATTTGGTGGACGGGTGGTCGGGGGCCACCCCGCCTCGCACCAGACCCCACGGTGTGGGCAGCCGGTCGAACATCGTGACTGTCGCGCCCGGATGCTCGAGCAGCTCGAGTGCGGCATACGCGCCCGCGGGCCCGGAGCCCACCACCGCGACTCGAAGCTCCTCGATCTCGGCCCGCGCAGCGGGCGGCGAGGCGTCGGGGATGCCGGGCGGCAGCGGGTTTCGCTGGTAATAAGCCTGCGCCAGGTCCAAGAACCGGCCTGCCGCGGGCGCGGTGTCGCGGGTGATCGCCCCGACCGGGCACTCGGCGACGCAGGCGCCGCAATCGATGCAGCTGGCGGGGTCGATGTAGAGGGCTTCGGCGGAGGCGAAGCCCGGTTCGTCGGGGGTGGGATGGATGCAGCCGACCGGGCACACCGGCACACAGGAGGCGTCGTTGCAGCACGGCTGGGTGATGACGTGGGGCATGGCGTTCCTTGCTAGCGGGAGTCGGGGAGCGGTTCCACGGTGACCGGGATTCCGTTGAGGGCGGCGTTTCCGCTGACGGTGTCCAGGAACAGCGGGTCGGTGACATCGTTGGCGCTCGCGCCCGCGACGCGGGAGGCCACGGACAGCCGACTTTCCGTCGCCGCGTGTCCGTACCCGTGCGGCAGGCTGACCGTGCCCGCCATGATGTCGGTGGTCTGCCTGACGTCCACCCGCACGGCGCCGGTGCGCGAGCGCAGCACGGCGGGCCCGTCGGCCAGTCCGAGGCGGGCCGCGTCGGCAGGATGCATGAGCAGATGGTGTCGCTGCGGACCGGCGACGAGGCGGGCGTAGTTGTGCATCCAGGAATTGTTGGAGCGCAGGTGCCGTCGGCCGATCAACAGCAGCGACCCTGGATCCGCCGGAGCCGTACACAGGTCGGAGCGCAGTGTGTCGAGGGCGTCCGCGATCTCCGGTGGCACGAGGTGTAGTCGGCGATCAGGAGTGCGCAGGCGATGCTCGACGCCTGGCCGCAGCGGGCCCAGGTCCAGCCCGGCCGGGTGAGCGAGCAGTCGCCGCACGCTCAGTTTGTAGCGACCTGTGCGCAGGAGCAGATCCACCAGCCGGCGCGGCGGTGTCCGCAGCCGAATCTCGGTGGCCAGGGCGAGCCTACTGAGGCGACGGCGCAACACCTGCATCCGGCCGCCTCCGAGGTGGCGTTGGTAGGCCGAGCCGAGGTCGCGGAAGATCTCCCAGTCGTGCCGCGCACCGCGCGGCTTGGGCAGCACCGCGGGCGAGTATTTCGCGGTATTCCGGACGGCGAAGGACCGGAAAACCAAGTCGTAGTGGTCTCGTTCCAGCGCGCTGGTCGGCGGCAGGATGACGTCGGCGTGGCGAGTGGTCTCGTTGAGGTAGAAGTCCACGGCCACCATGAAGTCGAGGCCGCCGAGCGCGGTGCCGAGTGCGGCTCCGGCAGGAGTGGACAGCACCGGGTTTCCCGCGATCGTCAACAGCGCCCGCACCTGCCCCTGGCCCGGCGTCGTGATCTCCTCGGCAAGGGCGGCGACCGGAAACTCGCCGGCGAAGGAAGGAAGCCCGCGCACACGGCTGCGGCGTCGGCCGAAATGGCCCGGGCTCAGCAGCCGTGTCATGTCGATGGCCGGGTCGGTGAACAGCGTCCCGCCCTCGCGGCCCAGGTTGCCGGTAATGATATTGAGCACCTGGATGGCCCACTGGCACACAGTGCCGTGACGCTGGGTCGACACACCGAACCTGCCGTAGCAGGCGGCGGGGCCCGCGTCGGCGAAGGAGTGGGCGAGGCGGGTGATCGTGGCGGCGGGCACCCCGCTGAAACGGCCAGCGGCTTCCGGCGTGAATTCGGCGACCGCGTCTCGGAGCGCGTCCGCACCCGTGATGTATTCGGGCAGGCGCGGTGCCCGGTCTCGCAAGACGACGTGCACCATGGCCAACAGCACCGCGGCGTCCGTGCCGGGCCGGATGAACACGTGCTCATCGGCGTCCGCGGCCGTCTCCGTGCGGCGCGGGTCGATGACGGTGACCCGCCCGCCGCGCTCGCGGATCTCCCGCAGCCGCCGCGCCATATCCGGCGCGGTCATCAGGCTTCCGTTCGACGCACGCGGGTTGGCACCGAACATGAGCAGGTGCTGTGTCCGGTCCAGATCCGGCTCCGGCAGCAGGAACTGGTGCCCGTACAGCAGTGCCGAAACGACCTGGTGCGGCAACTGGTCGACCGAGGATGCCGAGAAGTGGTTGTGGGTTCGCAGCAATGAGGCGAACGCGGACCCGTGGGTCATCGTGCCGAGGCTGTGGACCGAGGGGTTGCCCAGGTAGACCGCCACCGCATTCGCGCCGTGCCGCCGACGGGCCTGAGCGAGTCCGCGGGCCGCCGCACTGATCGCCTCGGACCAGTCCACCTCCACCCATTCTCCGTCGATCTTGCGCAGCGGCCGCCGTAGCCGGTCCGGGTCGCTGTGCACGTCGGTCATCGCTACGGACTTGGGGCACACGTGGCCGCGGGATAGGGGGTCGTCGCGGTCGCCGCGCACACCGACGGCCCTCCCGCCCTCGATGGTGATCTCGATCCCGCAAATCGCCTCGCACAAGTTGCAAGCGGCCTTCGCCGTGGCGCCGCCCCCGGAGCCGCGTATCGCCCGCCCGGCCTTGGTCAATGCATCGACGGCTGCCCCGGTCGCGCTCATGGTGTAGTCGCCTCCGCAAGAGATCCGCTGGAACATGAATATGACGTCATGTTATTTTTTCGTGTCTACCATGGATGCCGTGCCCGACGCCAGCCCCCTCCGCCGCGAACCGGTCCAGCAGCGCAGCCGCGAGCGCGTCCAGCGGATCTTGGACGCCGCCGTGGAGATCATCACGGCCGAGGGAACCGACGCGGCGACGGTCCGCTCCGTGGCGGAACGTGCTGGTGTCCCGGCCGCGACGGTGTACCAGTTCTTCACCAACCGCGACGCCATCTTCGAGCAGCTGCTCGCCCGCGAACTCACACGCCTCGATAGCGAACTGGAGGCGTCCCTCGCCACCGCCCGGCCACACCCGGACATCGCGGCCGCCGTCGAGGCGTTCATCGCCTTTCACGGCCGCCACTACATGTCCCACCCGGACTTCGTCGCGCTCTACTACGCCTCCCGGCACAACGAGGCTCTCCGCGACGACATCAGAAGACACCTCGGCAGGCTCACCGACCTGCTCCACCGCCACCTGCTTGCCACCGGCCTGCTCGCGCCCGGCACCAGCCGACGCGTCGTCGAAGTGGCCGTGGAGCTGGGTGACCACGTCTTCGAGCTGGCCCACCAGCGCGGCGACGAGAGTGACGCGCTGACCCACGAGGGTCGGATCGCCATCACTCGCTACTTGCAGGTCTATGCGGCCGCCCGCCAGCACGACGAGCCGATCGGGCTCCCTGAGCAGGTGGTCCGTGCCGAGCCGATGGCTTCGGCTGTTTCACGGAGCGCGCAGGCGTCGTAGCGGCGCGCATGCACCGTATGCGCGCCAGCACTATTCCCCCTGCGCAGCGGCTGGAGTCGCGGGTTGACAGGCGTAGGAGATGCGGTAGCCCCACCTGAACCGAGGACGATCATCGGCCCAAGTAGGTCATGTGGGATTCTCCTAGGCGTTGGGGCTGCGAGCCACCGCAGGCGGTGAGGCTGGTTGTGGCCTCCCGCGGCGGGAGGCGGGCGCACGTCCGAGCGGATGCGCGCCCGCCGCGGAGCGAGCTTTGACCTCCGCGCCGCTCCGTACCACGTGGAGTTGACCGCCGCGATGGTCAGGACTGTCATCCACGCCATGACGTTGGCGGGATGACACCTTCCGGCCGGCAATGGCATCGGTACAACATCAGCCAGCTCCAGGAATATGGTGACATCTCGCCAGCCGGCACTGTGGTGGGGCGCGGTCACGTCCGAGCTGGCCGATGAATCCGTCAGGCCCGGTGTTTCGTGGCTCCACGGCCTGCTTCGCCTTCCCAGCCGGGATAGAAGCGACTCATGAACGCCGCGGCGATGTCAGCCGGGGCGTCCAGTCCGGCGAGCAGGCGCAGCGCGTAACTCGCGCTGATGCCGGATTCGCCTCGGGGGTTGTGCGCGCGCTCCTTCTGACTCAAACCGGTCAGGCCGACACCTGCTCGTGCGGCCAGCTCCGCGCGTGAGAGTCCCATACTCGTGCGGGCGGCGATGATCCAGTCCTTGGGATGACGGAACCGGTCGGACCGGGGATCGGGAAATTCGCCGTCTTCGTCCGGGAAATACTGCCGGAGAACTGACTCGGCCACCTCGCCGGGAGCGTCCAAGCCTTCCAGCAGACGCACCGCCATCTCCCTGGTGATCGCCACGCCGCGCTCCAATGAACCGATGTATGTCGCCGAATTCGCCACGCCCATGCGAGCGGCCAATTGGGATTGGGTCAGTCCGCGAGCCAGGCGAGCAGCCTTCAACCACCGCCGGAACGGCTCGGTGCCGTTCGGTGTCGGCCACGCTGCGGCTGGAGCGGCCCGGTCACGGGGAGCCTCGGTCAGGTCGCCGACACCATCATGGGCGTCACCGTCCGAGAGCCGCGACCATGGCGTCGTCCGCGGTGACTCCCCCGAGGCAGGTCTACGAGAAGACTCGCCCGGTTCGGGTGGTCTGCTCCCGATGAATCCGCCCGGCTCGGTCGTGCCCTCCTCCGGGGCGGAATCGCCGTGTGACATCGGTGGAGTCGGCGGCTGATCCGGTTCGGTCTTCGTCTTGCTCCACGGCGTCGGCCGGTTCTGCTCGCTCATGGTGACGTCGGCGGGTTCACGATGATCGAACGCACCGCGCAACCGGGCGATCGCGTCGGCGAGAACGTCTGCCGCGGCAGCGACAGGCAACCCCAGCCCCTCTGCGGTGCGAGCCAAGGACATGCCCTCGACCAGGTGAAGCATGACCAGCCGCTCCGCGATGGCCGGGTCGGCCAGGTCGGCCAGCGCGGAGCGGACCGTCATCGCGAAGTCGGTGTCGGGGAACCCCGCCGGAACCCGATCGGCCACCTCCCGGCGCGGCGACCCGTCGCCGCTGATCGGCGCATCCAGCCGCAGCGTGGGCCGAGCCAGGATCTCCCGGGCCAACGCGACATCGGCCGGCTTCACTCCCGCTCCCCGCGCGATCTCGGTGTCCTCGAGCGTCGCACCCGCGGCGACCATCCTGTGGATCTGCGCTTCCACCGTGCTCACGAGTTTCCGCGTGCGGTTGTCGAGATCGGGGAATCGCAGGGCGAGACGATACCGGAACACCGCGCCGCGGCAACTGGCCCACGCATGAGCCGCGAACGACGCGGACGGAACGTGGTTGCTGATCGCGCCGAGCATTCCGACCCAGGCGACCTGTTCCGCGTCGTCACGGATGTCCGGAGCTTCGCGACGCGCCACCGCCTTCGGCACCCATGCGAATCTCTCGAAAATCTTGTCCTGGGCCGCTCTTTCTTCCGGCGAACCCACCCGAGTCACGACATACTGTTCGAGCAGTTCTTCTTCGTCTCGATAGCCGGATCGCTCGTATCGATCCGCATAGAATCGCTCGACGATCTCCAGAAGCAACTCGCCGCCGACGCCTTGCGCTCGACACAGTTGCCGCAACTTTCTCAGCCGCGGCAGATAGCGATTGTTCTCGATGCTGGAAAGAGTGCTGCGCGGCATCCGCGCTCGGCGCGCGAGTTCGGTCGCCGAAATTCCTTCGTCGTGACGTAGCGCCGCGAACCAACGCCCCAGCGATTCGTGTGCGGCGGGATCGATATCGGCGGTGACATCCGGGTAGAAGTCCCGCACCGCCTGGATCAGCAAGCCACCCGAGACACCCAGCGCTCGGCAGATCCGCCGGAACGTGCCGAACAGCGGCCGTCGATTCTCGGTCTCGACCTGTGCCAGATACTTCGTGGACAGACCGGTGACACGGGCGAGTTCGGCGCGGCTCATGTCCCGGTCGTTACGCAGCGCGGTGATCCAGCCGCCGAGGTCGTGTCCCGCCGGTTCCAGGTCGAGATCGATGTGTGGATAGAAGTGCCGGGTCGCCACACGCAGCAATTCGTCATCGATCCGGAAAACCTCGCAGATTCGCCGGAAGACCGCGAATCTCGGCACGTAGTTTCCGCTTTCGATATTGCCGAGATGACCCCAGCCGGGCCCGATCGCGTCCGCGAGATCGATCCTGGTCATATCCCGGTCGTGACGCAGCGCCACGATCCAGCTGCCGGGTGACGCGGGATCGTGGGCCGTCGGGCCGAGATCGAGCACGAGATCGGGATAGAAATGGTGCGTGGCCGTGCGCAGCAGTCCCGGCGCGACTTCCAGTGCCCGGCAGAGCCGCCGGAAGATGATGGAGCTCGGAGTGTATTCGCCGCCCTCGATTCCGGCGAGGTAGCCCGCCGATGTGCCCGCGGTCCGTGCCACCTCGGCCTGGGTCGAGTCGTTGACGTGCCGCAGCGCCATGATCCAGTTACCGGGTGTGGCGGGATCGTGCGCTGTCGGGTCGAGATCGAGCACGAGATCCGGATAGAGGCTCCGCGTGGCCTGCGCCAGCGCCTGCTGTTCCACGCCCAATGCGCGAGCAATCCGGAAGAACATGTTCGGTGGCGGGCGGTCTCCGTTCTCGATCTCCCCGATCCGCGTCGGCGTCACTCCGACCGCGCGCGCGAGGTCGGCCTTGGTCATGCCCCGGTTGTTGCGGTGCGCGGCAACCCAGCCACCCGGCGAATCATGGGCGGCAGCGAGTTCGACGTCCGGGTAGAACCGCCGAGTGGCCTCGGTCAGTTCCGCACCCTCGACTCCCAGCACGCGGCAGACCTGCTGGAAGGTGCCGAGGGATGTCCGTCGCCCGTTCTCGATATTGGACAGTGCGGCATTGGTCAGACCTGCCGCTTGCGCAACCTCCTTCTGCTTCCTGCCCTGTTCGAGCCGCAACGCCTTGAGCCACGCGCCCCGCGAGGCGTCCACCGACGGATCGGACTGTTCCCCGGGCCGACTCCCGATGAAACCGGACAGGCGGTCCCCCGCCGCCCTTCGTGCGTCCGGGCGACCCGCCGCGTCCGATTCGCCGGCCCTGCGCAGACCTCGATCGAGCGCTGCGGCGAACCACTCGCGAAGTCCGCCTGCCGCCTCGACATGGCCTGCAGATCGATGTCGTGCGGCAGGCGGATCGGCCGGTCGAAGGCGAAGGCGAACACTGTCGCCGCGAACGTCCGAATCGTCGCGTCGCTGCCCCGCGTCATCAGCGGCGCCTGGAACAGCAGGTAGACCGCGTTCGCGAAACGCCGCAGCACATCGGCAGACGGTTCTGGCGACCGCTGCTCGACAGCCGCGGCCAGTTCGGCCAAGGCGGCGTCGAAGATCCTCCGCTGGTCGGCGGCCCGCGCCGTCTCGAGCACGAACCGGCCACGCTCGAGCACATCCGGATGTTCGAACCCGGCGATCGTGATGTGCGGGTAGTCGAGGGTGAATGCCTCGACCAGCCGCGCCTTGGCCTGCGCTTGGACGTCCAGCCCCGCACTCCGCAATACCTCGCCCGGCGTGCGCACAGCGTGCCACTCGATCTCCGCCAGCGCATCCATGTACCGGCCGTGGATGTGAAGCAGCGCGGCCTTGTATTGGTTGGGTATCGGCAGATCCGAGATCCACGATTGCAGGTAGGCCACCTGTTCCCGAATACCGGAGAGCTCCGACCTCGGCATGCCGTGGTGCTGCCACACCTCGCGCCCGTCGATTTCACGCACGAACTTCGCGGCGAATGCACCGGTCGGCGTCGCGTTGATCGCGGAAGGGGCGCGGCCACCTCTCACCTCGTTGTCCGGACCCACACTCCAGTCTCGCGCGGCGCGGTTCGTCCTGGTCACCGCATCGAAGAGGCCGAGTCGCTCGGCCGAGCCCGAGTCGAGGATCTCGCGGTCCGGTGCGCGCAGGCTGTCGCCCGGCCGCCCGGGAACGATCTCCCGATAGACGGTGTCGTCCTCCAGAATCAAGCAGGTACGCGCTACCGGCGCGTCCATGATCGCGGCGACCTTCCGTTGCAGTACCTGCTCGACAGCGACGACGGGATCGGCGTAGGTCTCCGCGAACACTCGGGTGCCGTTGCCGAAGGTCACCGACTCGACCCGTACTCCCGGCGCATCGGCTACCAGCGAACGTTCCGCTGTTCCGGACTCCCTGCCTGCGAGCACCAGGTCCTGGAACTCGGGACCTGCGGACGCGCCGTCGCTGGACGGATCCTCTTCTCGTGTGCGGCTGCCGATATAGCCGTCGAGCCGGTTCGCTCCGGTGGACCGGTGTCCGGGAGCCTCATTGTCAGCGGCTGGTGTCCCGCCGCTGTCGGGGAGGAGAGATCCGACCGCAGCGGTCACCGTCGCCGCGAATGCGGGCAGGGTCGCGATCCGCTCGGACTCGCCGCCGGCGGACCGTCGGCTTCCCGTGCGGCCGGAAAGGATCCGATCGGTGACGATCCCCGAGACGGCGGAGGCGAGGAGCGGGGCGGTGCGGGCGTCGATCTCCTCGACCACCTCGCCGAAGTGCGTGGCCAGCATCGCCCGGTGCCGGTCGTGTGGCCCGTGTGCTCCGGGGCCGGGTGCGAGCAGGTTCAGGTGCAGCACGCGGGCCTCGTCCGGATGCGCTGCGAGGGCGGTGAGATAGGCGTTGATGGCGGCCCGCAGCCGGGACAGCGGGTCGTCGGCCGCGACGTCCGGCATGGCGGCACGGGTGGCGGTCCGCACGCGTTCGACGGCTGCCGCGCACGCGGCCTCGAAACCGGTTCGCTTGTCGGGGAACAACCTCTGGAATGCGCTGGGTGACACGTCAGCGCGCCGCTGGACGGTCTCCGGAGACATCTCGGTGTAACCCCGTTCGGCCGTGACAGCGATCAGTTGTGTCAGGATCCGTTGCCGCTCGTCGGGTTCCGCCTGTGACGCCGAGCGGGTGGGCTGTTCCCGAGACGGCTTCGCGGACTGGGCCGGGACGCCGGCTGCCGAGTCCACGGCCGGGGTCGGCGTGCCGTTGCGAAGCAGATCGACGAGATTTCGGCGGACGGCGGGCACGGCGGTGGCATCGCCGGTCACGGCCCAGTCGGCGAGGATGCCGTAGATCGCTGCCGCCGAGGCGCGGCGCTGCCGCGTCGGCGTGACCGACTCCTCGAACACGGTCGCGAGCGTGGCGGCGATCTCTTCGATCACGCCCACCATGAGTTCGGCGCGCGCTGCCGGGGCGGCGGCGAATCCCTCGACCAGCAGTAGGCGGGCCGTGGCCGGACGTGCGGCAACGGCGCTCACATACGCGTTCACCGCGGTGGTGACACGGGCGGCGCGGTTCGACGACGGCGCGCCGCCCACCTCGTCGACGACCAGTTGATGCAGATTGCGCCGGGCCTGCCGATGCGCGTCGGCCAAGGCGCTGGAGGTGGTCGGGAAGTGATCGTGGAAGTCGTCCCGAGGGATCCGCGCGCGTCGGCAGACGTCATCGATCGTGGTTGCGCCGAATCCCTGCACCGCCACCGTCGCCACGAACGCCCGCAGCAGGTCGGCGCGTGAACCGTGGTTGCGCGCAGCGGTTGTCGCGGACGGATCGAAAAGCCACTCGTCCACGCGCGCCGCGGCGAGCCGGATGGGCAGCGGGTCCCGCGACGGCGCGAACTTCACAACCGTGTAGCCCATGACGGCCCGCCGTACCGCGGGATCGGTTTCCATCGCGTCGGCCACGTCGAGAATCAGTTCGTAGTCGGTTCCTTCGCCGCGCACCACCACATGCCCGTTTTCGAGCGTCACCTGGGCGCGAGAGGGGCGGATGTCCCGGCGAGGGTGTGGATCGGTGTTCAGGGCGGCATGCACGAGCATCTTCGCGCTGCGCTTGCGGGTGAACGGCTTCAGCAGTCGTTGCAGCCGACCGGCGGCAGCCCAGGCGGCAGGCACATCGTCGAGTACCGAGCCGAGTGCAGCGGCCCAGGTCTCGATCTCCGGCGCCGCACCGAGATGCTGCTCGACGATGTTGAACCGTTCCGCCTGCTCGCGGTACTCGTCCAACCCGGTGAGAAACCTGCCCACTCCGCTGGACGACGGCACTACGACCGGTGCACCCTGTTCGATCGCCTCGGCGGCGACCAAGCCGAATCCCTCGGCACGCGAGGGCATCACCACGACCGTCGCGGACCGGATATCCGCCTGCAGCGTGGCTCGATCCGAAGTCCGCGGAGCCACCTCGACCGCGTCCGGGTCGCCGATCAGCCCGACCAACTCGGCGCGGGCCGACTCGACGCCACGTCTCGGATAGCCGCGCACGACCAGCCGCACGTCACGCCCGCCGGCCCGCAGCCGCCGCACCACGCGAGCGATCTCCGCAACGCCCTTCAACGGGTCGTCCGCACGGCCGAACAACAGAATCCGGGCCGGCGCACCCGGCGCGGGGACCGGCGGCTGTTCGGCCGGCACCAAACCGGGCTGCAGTTCGTGCACCGAGCCGTGCCCCGCCATGACCGCCGACGACAGCGCGTCGGCAGCGAGCACCGGTCCCAGCCCCGCGACCAGATGCGCCCGCCGCGCCAAATAGACATCGGCCGCGACCTTGGCCCGGCCCCGTTCCGGGTTGTTGCCGAGAGTGTGAAACAGCATCGGCGTCAGATGGTTGACGCGAACGAGTTTCGCTGCGGGGTACCGCTCCTCGGCAGCCAGCGCAGCGGCTAGACCGTCGCCCGCATCATGCACGATCACCAGATCCATCAATTCCGGCAGTTCGTCCCAGTTGGACAGCATCCGCTCACGCGTGACCGCCAACGACCCGCTTTCGCGGGGGCCGATCACCTGAACACCGGGGATCCGGGGAGCGCGCCCCACCTCTGCTGTCCGAACCGTCACCGCATGCCCGGCCTCCGCCAATGCCTGGCACAGCGACACGGTCAACGTGGCCATGCCGGTTCCGCCCAACCCCCACTGGGCGCAGCACACCAGAATCCGCTGTCTGGCGAAGTCGAGCCGGAGACGATGCCAGACTTGGCCCTGAGGCAAGGGATCGGCGGTCTCGATGTCGATGCGGCAGTCCACATCGGACAGCTCGCTACGCAGTTGCTCCGACGTCATGCCGGGATCGGTATCGGTGGCGTCCGGCCGGGTGTAGTCGAGCTGAGCGACCAACCGCGGCCGGCCGTCGGTGTCCCGCGCGGAAGTCACGACGATCACAGGAGCATTCCCTGTCCGGGCGCGAGCGATCTCCGTGATCCGCGGTATCGCCTCGATCACGTCCTCCGACATCCCCGACAAGTCCGGTTCGGGCAGTCGAGCCGCGACGGCGGCGGCCAGGAGCGCGGGATCCCGCGTGTGAGCGCCGGGCTCGACGACCACCTGCCAACGAAAACCGCTGTATTTCACCCGCATCTCGGCCGCATGCGTGCGGGCGTCGCGATAGGCGTCCATCGGCGTGTAGATCGAGTCGCCGGCCAAGCGGTCGGCGATCTCCCGCAGCTTCGCGGCGTGCTCACGACGCAGGTCCCGGTTACCCAGCAGCCACCCGTCAGGAGGACGGTATCCGCTGTCGGGATGTACGAAGCCTGCACTGCCGCGGAGACGGTTGATCAGGGCTCGACGAATGGTGAGGTGAGAATGTTCGGGCATCAGGCGCCCGAACCGGTCCGCGAGCCGTAGCGCCTCGTCGACGGCATTCACCCGAACGCCCCATTCGGACAGGACTCGCCCGAAAACACGTGCCGGATCGAAGCGGCGCGACATGAGGTCCTCGAGCGCCAATTCGATGCTCTGCACGACCGCGTCGGGTTCCGACAACGTCTGCAGGTCCGCGGCGGCAACCCACCGGGCAACTCGCGTCGCCGTGTGGAATTCGCCGCCGGTCATCTCCCCCCAGCGCTGCCGCATCTCCTCGACCGCCGCCGGTAGGGCGATCATCTGGATTCCGGTCCGCTCATCGAATCCGGTGCCGTTCACGGCGAATCCGAGCAATCGGGCGGTACTGGCGTCACAGCCGTGGGACAAGGCTCGGTCATGGAGCAATTGAGCCGAGCGCAACTCGTCGTAGCCCTCGGGGTTGTCGCCGCGCCGCCCCCCGCCGTAGACGAGATCGCTCCATGCGTCGGCGGCTATCGCCAAGATGATTTCGCGCAGCTCGGCGCCGTGGAGGACGCCGTTGTCCACGATGTGGCGCAGGTCCTCGGCTACGCTCATGCCGTTGTGGTATAGCGCGGCCACGCCGAACTCGCGCAGTTCGAAGGCGTCGTCGTGGAGATGGTTGGCGCGACCGATGTCGGGATGGCCGTACAGCGTCCGATTGGCGAAAAGCCCCTCGGCGGCCAGCCGTATCCCGCGCCGGATCTCCGGATCGGCGAGCTGTTCGGGCGACACCCGCGCCCGCAAGATCTCGGTCACCTCCTCGATCTCGCGCGCGATCACCTCGGCGGGCAACGGCAGACACGCCGGACTCAGCAGATGATCCTTGATCCAGTCGGCCGAGGCCGAGTCCTGCGTCTCCTGCGTCCAGGCGTAGACGTCGGCCAATAGAGCGACCCGCGGTCCGCCCCCGGCGGGTTGCCACGACCGGTCGGCCAAGTCCTCGTGTGACACGATGCCGGTTTCGACACCGGGCCAACCCACCGATACCCGGAACCGGCCGCGCGCCAACACCGAGCGCTGTTCGTCGTCCTGCGCCCAATCTTCGGCCTCGCACCGCCGGTACAGCCACTCCGGAACCGATAGTTCGATGACATCTCGGCCACCCGTCGAGTCCGAACCCATCACTCGCGCCGCAGCCGCACGTCCCACTACGACGCCGTGCTCGGCCAGCGCCCTGCCGAGTTCGCCGACATCGATCGGCCGGGCCGATTCCGGCGTACCCGCAGCCGGATCCCGTTCGGCATCATCCTCGGGACCGGACGATGGCCTGCGGCCGATCAGACCGCCGGGGCCACGCGGTCCGGAGCGCTGTTCACGCTCGTCGGTACCGGCGCGGTCCTCCGGGGCCGACAGCGGTCGGCTGCCGATGGGAACGCGGTGTCGACTCGGCCGCGACCCGGTCTCGGGTCCCCGCTGGGCATCGGGGCTGAGAGTGGCCGCGCGGACGCTGTCCGGAGGCTGATCGTCACGTGGTGCGCGATGGCCTGCCAGCGCGAACTGGTCCCGTCGAAACGGTGGGGCGCGACTCGACCACAGTGATGGCGGGGACAAACCGGGACTTCGGGCGGAGACAACCGGACGCTGTGTCGTGGACAGGCGGGCGAGAGGTTCGCCCGCACTGTCGAATTCGATCGCGAAAACGTCCCGGTCCTCCTCGCCGAGCTGATCGACGAACGGCTGCTGTTCGCGCTGCCACTGCTGGAATGGGACGGCTTTGTTCAGCAGTGCGCGGGATCCGGCCAGATCGGCGGGGGTGATCGGAGCCTCTCCGGGGGCGGCCGCGATGTCCAGGACGACCAGGTTCGGGGCATCCGCTCGGTCACTATCGTTGACCAGCAGCACCAGGTGACTCTCGACTTCTCCTTTGTTCATCCACTTGTAGACCAGCGCCTGGCTACCCCCGGGCCGGTCTTTCAACGATGCCGCGGCCTTGTCCAGCGAACCGAAAGCCCGAAAGGCGCCGCCGAAGGCCCGTTCGGTGTCTTGCGCGTCGTGACCCCGCAGCGGCATGTCGTCGGGCATGCGGTAGGCCTGTTCGTTCTCGGGGTACAGCACCCGCATCATCGTCACACCATTGTTGACGCAGCTCTTCGGACTGCGCTGGTGGATAGCGACAACGAGGTCGAGCAGGGCGCTGACGGCCAAGTAGGTGGAGGCGGCGTGAACGAGGCTTTCGTTGGCCGGGTCGGCGTTGGTTTCGCCGGGGGCGACCAGGCGGGCGACCGCGTCGGCGATTCCGTCACGTGCGGTGGCGGCGTTCACCTCGGCGGCGTCGATCTCGAGCAGGCCCGCCAGTTCCTTGCGGGCCGTCTCGACGGCGGCGCCGACCTGGCGCACACCCTCCGCACCGCCGACCTGGGCCGGGTCCCAGCCGAGTTCGGCGGCCAGCCGATTGCGTTGCGGCGTCAGATGATTCAGCGCCTGCTCGTCGGTGAAGACGTTCGACCGCAGCACTGCCGCGGGCGGGGCGTGGTCGAGGTGCTGGTTCAGTGCTTCCACGGCAGCGGAGGAGACGCCCGCTCGTTCCAGCAGTCGGCTCAACGGGTCGTCGTCATCGTCGGTGTCGAACACGGCCGCGGCCGCCTGGGTCGGCGCGGGAATTCCCAGCCACCCCGCCAGCCGCGCGAACCGGTCCCCCCGCAGGTGCGGTTGGATGGTGTCAGGCGGGGCGTGCACGGCCTGCATCGCCGCACGGTCCATATCCGTCCTGGCCTGCCCGAGACCCGTCGCGTTGTGGACCGTCTGCGGCTCGGTGTGGAGGAGGCGTGGAGCGATGGCGGTCCGGGGTGAGACCGCCGACATGGCAGCGGAAACGTCTGCGATAGGGGGCGCGTGGGCCTGGTGCGCGCGGCGCATCGCACGCTGCAGGTACGCGCGGTCGGCCGCGTCGTTCTGCAGGGGAGATGTCAGGCTGCGCATCTCCCGCTCGGCCGCGAGCACGTCGGCGGCGGTCGCCGCGATCTTCGTCCGTGCCGCCCGCAGGGCCTCCCCCGGTCGTGCCGGATTCGTGTCACCCGCGTGACGAGCGGCTTCGGCGTATCGCGCGGTGGCCTCGGCGTGCTCGGCCACCGCGGTCCGATAGTGGGTGACCGCGACCTGCGCACCGTGCTGCCGCGCTTCGCTGTAGAGGCGGTCGGACGCGGCTACGTTGAAACAGAAGCTGCCGTTGCGACCGTTGCGGCCCGCGCGGGCCGACCACTGATGATCCTCGTCCGGATTGGTCGGCGAACGCCCCAGCATGTGCGCGTGCACCCCGCCCAGCTGATCGACCTCGTCGCTGATCGACACGTCGAAACCCCGGCCGAGCATCCCCGTGCCGACGGTGACCGCGCCCCGAACACCCGCGGCGTCCTTGACCGACAGCAGGTGCTCCTCGGCGGCATTGTTGTCGCGGTGCTCGGCGAACCATCGGGCATCGATCGCGTTGTGCTCCACGCCCGCCTTGGTCAGCATCAGCGAGAATTTGCGGGCCAGATCGTTGAACGGGCAGATCACCAGCACCGGCCGTCCTTCGGCCTGCAACTGCTGCACCCGGCCCACGGCGTCCCGCAATTTATCCGGTTCGCGCAGGAAGATCCGATCCTCCTCCCCCGTCAGTTTCGACCGGCCGAAGTCCTCCACCTTCGCCAAACCACCCTCGACCGGGAAATTCTCCTTGATCTCCGCGGCGGTCCGCTCCAGCGTGCCCGACATCAGATGCAGATGTTCGTAACCGGCGAGGACGTCCTCCACGGTGACCTGTTTCGATCCCGTTCCATCGGAATACACCGGGGCGCCGAACATGGCCTCCACCATTTTGTGGCGGCCTCCGAACCACCGGCTCTCGGTGCCGATCTTCGGATCGCTTCGCGGCTTCCCGTACTCGTCCAGAATCTGCACCTTCTTCTCGGAACCCTGGCCGAATATCTGGAAATCCCGATTCAGTTTCAACCGGCCCGCCCTGACGTCCAGGAAGGCACGGGCCATCTCGGTTTCCTCGGCGGTAAATCTCCGCCCGGTCCGGCCTTCCCACAACCGGCTCACGGTGTCGAGGCACCGCTCGGGTTGCTCGCGCAGCAACCGCGCCGTCAAAGTCCGTGCCGCTGCGAGGTCTTCCGTCGACAGCGACCGCATTGTCCCGGCCTCCTCCGCTGTCAACGGCCCATCGTGGAGTGCCTCTTCGAGATGCACCGACAGGTCCTTCGCCGCCGTGATCCTGCTGCGCAGTACGGCTTTCAAGAAGTCACGCACCCGCTTCACCCCGGCGGCCTCCACGTCCGAGGCGAGCTCCCGCTGCCCCTCGGACTGGTAGTGCACCGTCTGGTTGTGCACCAGCACCGCGTCCGCCTCGTCGATGGTCGCGGTCTTCCCCGGCGGCGGCCGGTCGAACAGTTCGGCGGTCGCGCGCTCGTCGTAGGTCATGTAGTACACGGTCGGCCGGTCCGGCTCGCCCGGCGGGTCGTGCGGATCCCAGCGCGCGACCTCGTACCCGAGACTCCGCAGCATCGGTGCGAATTCCCGGACCCCCTCGTTGGCCAGCACCTCGGTCGTGGTGATCACATGATGCACCCGCACCGAATCACCGCTCGCCGACTCCACCGGCTCGCCACGCGACAACTGCCACAACGTATCCAGCGCACCGACCATGGATTTGCCCTGCCCCGTGCCCATCTGACGCATGAACCCGTGCTCGCCGAGCAGGAACGCCTGCAGCTGGTTCCACCGCGGCGTCTTCCCCGTCCCCTCGCGCATCGCGTCGATGTATCGCAGCAGCGACTCCACCCGATCGCCATGCTCCATCGCGTGCCTGCGCTGCTGCCACGACTCACCGGCCAGCTCTTCTCGCCGGAGCCGATACAACCCCAGCGCCTTCTTCGCCGCGTCCTTGAACCGCGTCTGCTGCTCGGCGGTGAGGTCCTGCTTCGTCGCCGGATCCGCCGAAGGCAGTCCCGCCAGAGCCTCTGACAGCCCCTCCGCCGGGCGCTCCGGTCCGTCCTGCGCGGACGGGCGAGCGTCGGCGGGCGCGGCATCCTCGGAGCGCGCCGCCGATGGCGGCTCATGTGGCGGCGGCCCATCCGCCGGTTTCGGTGCCGTGACC
Source organism: Nocardia sp. NPDC004260 (assembly GCF_053603155.1). Lineage (NCBI taxonomy): Bacteria > Bacillati > Actinomycetota > Actinomycetes > Mycobacteriales > Nocardiaceae > Nocardia > Nocardia sp. NPDC004260. The sequence goes on from NZ_JBSGEZ010000062.1 coordinate 35,065, forward strand.
CGTGCCGGGCGGTCACCACCCGCACCGTGGCGGCCGGACGCATCGCCCACTCCTATCGGCGGATCGACCTTCGCCGAATTCGGGCCCGGCCGCGCGACCGCCGGTTCGTGCCCAACCGCACCGTCGGCGGTCGGAGCCCGGGCGCTGCGACCGTGGACCACCACGTGCGCGGCGTCCTCTTCGTGATCCGCCGAGCGCTGCTGTGGCGAACCGGAGTGGTCGCCGTCCGCGCTCGACAGGACAGCGCCCGCAGCCACACTTTTCCCGAGCTGCGCACTACCACCGGCACCGGAAATGCCACCGGCCTGTGCATTGTGGCCTTGCGCACCGCCAACACCGGCCTGGCCGCCGTCGCCGGCTCCCGTGTTGCCAGTGCCGCCCACCCGCGCCTCGCCGCCATCATGGGCACCGCCGCCTCTGCGGGCGCCATCGTCATGGGCACCGCCGTGCGCACCAGCGCCATCCCGCGCGGGATCAGCGGCGTACTCGGGATCAACGGTCCGCGTATCCCCACTACGGCCCTGCGCATCCCCACCGACCTGCGCCCCACCGGCGGGCGCGCCGCCACCGGAGGCCTCGGCACCGGCGGGGAGGTCCACACCGGGCGCTCGATCACCGGCTCGGTCTGCCGACGCCCCGAGTCCTCCTCGCGTAGGCGAATCCGTGTCTCCCGGTTGTCCGTCCACCCGCGCCTGACCGTTCGAGTGTCCATTCAGCGGGGGAGCCTGTTCACCCGACCCCGAATCGGCGAGGCGTCGCGCCAGATCTGCCGACTCGTCCGGCTCGTAATGGCTCTCACCCGTGGCTCCCGGCGGACCCGACGAAATCAGGTTCTCTCCGGGCTGCGATGCTCCGGCGTCCATGGGGTGGCCGGGGGAGGCCGAGTTCGTGGGCTGCGGGGTGGCGCCGTCGTTCCTGTCCACCAGAGCAGGCGTCAGCGGTTTCGTGTCCTGCGGAGCCCCCGCCAGCCGCATCACGGCATCCTTGCTGAGACTCACCGTGGGAGGATCCGGAGGGACGTAGCCCCCGCTGCCGTCGACCATTTTCCCGGCAGGGGAACCGAGATCCGGGTGGCCGCCATTGTGGACATCCACAACTCCGGCGAATCCGCCGCTGAGCAGCGACGCCAGGACGTCTTCGAAGTGTTCCGGCCAGCCGGTGATCAAGGCCGCCGCACCCAGACCGGACACCGCGCCCGCGACTCCCTGCACCAGCCCGAGCGCCGAGCGGCCGGTTTCCAGGCCGGGAACGACCTTGGGCGCGAACTTGCCCGCAGCCAGGCCGCCCACCGCGCCACCGGCGCCCGACACTCCGGCAGCTTCGATCGACTGCAGATCGATACCTCTCGGGTTCGCCCCGTTCGGGTCTTTGACGGTCGGAAGCCGGTCGCCGGACACGACCTGCATAAGCTGTGCCGCGAGATCCACACCTGCGGGCACCGCGGCGGCCGTACCGACCGCGAACGCGAACCGGTACGGCCCCAACGCCGACAGCCGGGCCCCCGTCTTCGCCGCGCCCACCTTGTAGGCCTGTTCCAGGCCCGCGCGCATCAACGCGACCTTGCCTCGGCCCTCGATCAGCATCGACTCCACCACGGGAGCAGCCGCAACTTCGCCGGCCGGACCGGCAGCGGCGGCTGCCGACAGCGTCGTGATGATGCGCCAGGCCAGCTCGACGCCGAACGCGAACATCACGCACAGCGTCTTCTCCGCATCGTTGGCGGCCGCGTGCGCTTGATCGGCCAAGGCCAGCGCTTCCTCCCGCAGCCTGGCCGCGCCCGCACGGTGCAGATGCAGTATCTCGCGCACCCGATCACCCAGCGCTCCGAGCGAATCCTCCTGCGCCAGAATCTTTTCCGCGTCGTCCCCGTGATTCTTCATAGCGGCGGCCTTGGCCCTCAGCTCCGCAGCCATCCACCGCATTCCGGATACATCGGCGCGCGGCAGGTCTCCCCCGAAGACCACCAGTTCGATCGGGCGCCGCACCACGGGGGGCAAACTCTCGAACAACATCCGCAGCTCCACGACCAGGTTCAGCGACCACGAACCGTCCACCGGCACCCCTACTCCCGCCGTGACGCCGCATCGACCAGCACCGCGTGCAGTGCTCGCGCCTGGCGGCTCGCCTCGTCGCCGCGCAGCACGACATCGGCGAATGCGGCGCCGAGGGCTCGGCTCGCATCGAACTCTTCCGCGTCACCGGCCAGCTCGGCACGCCAACGCCGGTACCCGCTGACCACCTCACCGAGTGTGCTGGTCCGTCCCGCCTCCAGACGCAGGTACTCCGAGATCAGGACCCGCTGCGCCTGCCTGCGTGCGAGACCGCCACCGACAAAGTCGAGCGCCCTGCCGAATTCGCGCAGTGTCGCCAGGTAGATCTCCGGCTGCGCCGCCTCGAATTCCGCCGTCCCGGTCGACTGCTGCGCGGTGCGCTGGTCGAGGATGATCGACCGACCGACGCCCGCACCTCGGCTATCGCGCGGTTCCGGACTCCACCACACGGGGCCCGACTCGGCTTCGAGCTCCGCGACCGCGACGACATCGAGACCGATCACAGGGTAGTCGGTGAGCACACGGTCCACAGCAGCCACGAATCCGCGCACCACCGGCGCTTGCAGGCCGGGGATTTCGAATCCGGTCACCCGCACGTGGTGGCGCTCGGCCAACATCCGCGCCAGCTGGGCGACGAGGGGATCGGTAACCGGCGGCGCGCCGGAGCGATGCCGATCGCGCCCGCGCGGCGATTCCGCAGCGGGGTTCCGCGTCCGCGGCGGAGCACCGTACCGAGGGTTCTGCGGTCTCGGCTCGGCGCCGGCGGGCGGTCCAGCCCTTCTAGACGGCTGCCCGGACCAGGGGGTGTCCCGCCGACCCACACCACCCGACGGGCCGACTCCCGCCTGCCGCCCGGCTGAGGCACGGGGCGAATCCCGGGTGGCGGCCGGCGGAAACACCGCGGAGGCCGGAGGGCGGCGACCGGAATCTCCGGCGGGCTTGCCGGGGTTGACGCCGCCCGGTCCGCCTCTCCCCTGGGCGGCCTCACGGCCTGCTGACCGATCGGAAGGACTCTGCTGGGGACCGCCCTCCGGCGTGGAGCGTCTTACCGACACGTCCGGTGCCCGCGACCCACCGGGAACGGATTCGAAGGGAACACCCCGGTCCGTTGAATACAACGGGTTTGCGGGAAACGCCGGACTCGATGGAAATAACGGGTTGGCCGTATTCGCCGGGTCTGCCGCTGCCGGAAAGGTCGCCGCGGGCCCGGATGTCATGGGTCGCTGCGCGCCCGCGGGCGAGGACGTGCCCGCGCTGCCGTCCGGCCAGGGCGCCGCGGGCTCGCCGATCGGGTTCAGCTCGTCGGCCGAAGCGGCGACCCGGCCGGCGCCGAGCCGGTCCTGCGATTCGAAGTGGCTTGCGGCGTCGACCATCCCGGCGGCCGTGCTGTGCAGACTCTCCTCCATTGCCCGCAGATTGGCCAGCAACTGTTCGGCATGCGGCTTGAACTCCCTGGCGAACGCGACACCCAAGTCGTCGTCACCCCAACTGCCCTCGGCGTGCGCCAAAGAAGCGCGCAGTCCCGCATAGGTCTGCCCCACGCGATCCCCGAGTTCGGCCAGCCGCGCTCCCCGCTCGCGCATGCGGTCCGGATCCAACCGAACTTCACCGTTCACGTCGCGATCCCCCTCCGGTCAGGCTCGGCTGTTACCGCGCAACCGGAACCGCCGCTCGAAACCGGCGACGAACACCGACAACGGCACCGACGTGGTCGAGCGCTCCACCACCCCGTCATCCGCGACATAGAAAATCGCACGGTCCAAAGCCATTTCGCCGCCCGGCACCGGCGAACGTACCATCCAACCCACGCTGATGCGATCGGCCCGCAACGTCGACAGCGAGTATCCCGTGGTGTCGTAACCCTGTCGTAGGATGTGGTCCCGGACGAGGTCGAGCGCATCCGCTTCGCCGACACCCTCGGCGTGGTTCGCGTCCAGATCCGCGAGTACGAACTGGAACATCGCCCCATCGATATCGATGCCGGTGCCGGTGCCGTCACCGAAGACCTGCACGATCGCCTCGCGCGTCACCGCACCGGCCTGCGCCGCCGACACCAACAACTCCGCCGCGTCCGACATACCACCCGACCGGTCGTCCAGCAGACTGCCGACGACACCCGCCACGGTGCCGACCGTCCACACCGCGGGCAGCGCCGGCGCACACTCTGCCATCGGCGCGGACTCACCCCGGTACCACCGACCGGACTCCCACCAGTAACAAAACGACAGCAATCCGGTTGCCACCCGCGGATTGAGCACCGGGTCGGACACCCATTCGGGCGCTCCCGCAAAGAGTTCCGGAATCGGTGCACCGCCGTTGTACGCGGCTTCCAGGACCGACGCATCCCACACACCACCCGACAGCACGGCCCGGTCGCCGGGCAGCAGCGTCAGCGTCGAACCGCTGCGCCCCGCGCCTTCGAAGATGCCCACCGACGGACCGATCCGCGGTCCCTGCCTCGACCCGACCGCCACGAAGGCTGCCGCCAGCACCGCCCACCGCGCCCACAACACGGCCAGCTCCGGCAGTTCGCCATCCACGGCCACCGGGCGCAACCCCGCACGCCGATCCGCACGCACCGCGTCGGCGGCGGCGCGCGGCGTCCGCGTTCGGCGTTCTCCGCGTCCGAGGTACGCCGCCAGCCACACCGGTAGCCGCTCCCGTGGGTAGCGTTCCAAGTCGGCGAGATAGGCCGCCGGTGCGAACAATTGCTCACCGGGGAACGGAACGACACCGTGATCGGCAACGGCCTCGACACCGTCGGCATCGATGCGCACCAGCAACCGCCACCACGGCCCTTCGTTGGCCCTTGCCGCCGTCTGCCGATGCCGGCGTACCGCATCCCACACCGCATCCGGTACCGGGCACCGGAACGACCGGATACCGTCCTCGACCGTCAGCACCGCCGATTCGGCGACCACGGTCATCGCGAACCACGCCTCCAGCCGACGCCAGCCGGGCACGGCCACCGCACGCAGCCCATCCGCGATCCGATCGACCAACCCGGCGAGATCCTCATCCCCGGCCCGCGTCACGGCACTCTCCGTGCTCCGGAGACGACGAACGCGCCGAAGCCACGACGGCGCCAACGCGCGGCCTCGACTGCGAGCAGTACATGAGAAGTTCCCACAAATCGCCTGGAATCGGTTCGTCGTCAGGATGCGAAATGTTCTCAGGCGAAGATTTCGCACTTCGCGCCCCAGCGCAACGCCGGTATTCACCAGCCATGGCAAGTCCACGGCCCGGTGATGTGAAACGCTCATGTACTCGCCGCGCGCGGCCTCGATCGCCCGATGTCCTCGATCCGGAAGCGACCGAGCGCTCGAAGGCCCTCAACCCGCGGATGCTCACTGATCCGCGTCCCGCAGCCCCTGTCGTGCGGACTCGCTGTCGTTGCGGGCGAGCACTTCCCGGATCAGCCCACGCGGGTCGCGGACGCCCGTCGCGGAGGGTGACGGATTTCCCCTGCGGACCGGTCGATCTCGATGGTGACGTTCTTATGGCCGCAGCCAGTCGGGAATGGCACGGGCCAGCGCAGCGTCTTAGGTCTTCTCCAAATCGAACCGTCTGCGTCTCGAATCGTGGGCGTCCGGCCAGAGACTCGTGACCGGGCGAATCTATTCCGCCTTCCGCGTTCTCGGCAATTCGTTGTCGATACCGCGATGTCCGGGTTGCGGTGCGCATCGGCTCCACCGGTTCATACCAGCCGCGCGGCGGCTGTACACGACCGCGACTCCCCGTTCCGCTCCTGACACCGGTTCCGAACGTGTGCTGTCGTTGGACGACACCGAGGTGTTCGGGCCGACGCTGTTCGAGTACCCGTTCTCCCGGGCGATCGCGAAGCGGCATCTGAAGGACGTTCGGATCGAGGTGATCGGCGTCGCCGGCTCCCGGTGCTGAAAATGCTGACCGACAGAGGCATCGCATGGGTCGATCGGCCCAGAGCCCCCGAGTTGCGGAACGTGGTCGACCAGGCCGCTCTGGTCAACCGGCGCACACCTACGGGCTGGGCCGCACCCTGGTGTTCACCCACCGTGTCGACGCGGCCGCTGATCGCAGCACTGATAACGGCGATGATCTCTAGCTTCGCATCTGTGGGGCCAACTGTCCGCGTGAGCATCAATAGGCAGAGCCCTGCACTTCCACACATTCTTCATGTCACAGACATTGACAGTATGGTAATTGTCAGACAACATGGAGCCATGTCACCTTCAGTTGCCATCGTTACTGGTGCCAGTCGCGGATTGGGCAGAGCCATAGCTCTCACTCTCGCTCGATCGGGAACGCAAACCGTGATCGCGTCGCGCAACTCCGCGGAGTTGAAGTCGCTCGCGGACGACATCAGCGCGCTCGGGGTGCGAACTCTTGCCTGCGTTACAGATGTCTCGGACGAGTCTTCTGTCGAGCATCTCTTCACCACCTGCTTGAACGAGTTCGGTGGACTCGATGTCCTGATCAACAATGCGGGTGTCACGCTACAGCGGAACCTTGTCGATCTGACCGATTCGGACTGGCAACACATCTTCGATGTCAATGTCCGAGGGATGTTTCACTGTTCACGTGCCGCTGCGAGATACTTCGCATCGGTCCGCTCTGGACGGGCGGTGAATGTGGCTTCCGTGTTCGGCCTTGTGGGCCGGCCGGGCTTCACATCTTACTGCGCTTCCAAAGGTGCGGTAGTCAATTTCACGCGTGCGGCCGCCGCCGAATGGGCCCGTTTTGGCGCTCAGATCAACGCGGTGGCCCCTGGCTATATCGCCACTGACATCAATGCTGATTTACGCGGAGACGCCGACGCGATGAAGAAGGTGCTGCGCCGCATTCCTGCCCACCGAATGGGCGAACCCGAGGAAATCGCCAACGTGGTCCGATACCTGGCGCTCGACGCGCCGGCTTTCCTCACCGGCCAGACGATCGCCGTCGACGGCGGCGAGACCAGCGTATAGGAGATCAGATGCGTGACGCAGTCATCTGCGAGCCACTCAGGACACCGGTTGGCCGCTACGGCGGGATATTCAAGGATGTCACTGTGGCCGAACTCGCCGCCACAGTCGTCAGCGGTCTCGTCGAGCGAACGGGGATCGCTTCCGCGGATGTGGACGATGTAATTTTCGGGCAGGGCTACCCGAATGGCGAAGCCGCCGCTCTCGGCCGGATCGCCGCACTGGACGCAGGATTGGAGATCACCGTCCCAGGGCTTCAGATCGACCGCCGATGCGGCTCAGGGCTGCAGGCGGTGATCTATGCCTGCATGCAGGTCTCGAGCGGTGGGTCCGATCTGGTTTTAGCCGGTGGCGCTGAGAGCATGAGTCAGACCGAGTTGTATCTGGCCGACGCCCGATGGAACACGGGCGGAACACCTGTGATGAAAGACAGGCTCGCCGAACCACGTAAGAACTCGGGCGGTAAGCGGTTTCCGGTGCCGGGTGGAATGATAGAGACTGCCGAGAATCTGCGGCGCGATCATGGGATCAGCCGTGTCGAGCAGGATGAGTGGGCGCTTCGCTCACACCGCCGGGCGGTGCGAGCGATGGACCAAGGGCTGTTCGATGACGAGATCGTCCCGGTCATCCTCCCCGCTACGAAGAAAGTTCCCGAGCGAGTTGTCGTCCGCGACGAGCATCCGCGGCCGGACGTCTCTTTGGAGAAACTGGCCGCACTGCCCCCTCTGCTGTCGTCTGCCGATCCTGAAGCTACTGTCACGGCAGGCAATTCGAGCGGCCAGAACGATGCGGCCGCGGTGGCGATCGTCACAACACCGGAGCGAGCCGATGCACTCGGTCTGCGTCCTTACGGCAGGCTGGTCAGCTGGTCGCTGGCCGGCGTGGAACCATCACGGATGGGTATCGGCCCTGTCCCCGCGACACACTCGGCGCTACAGCGTGCGGGGTTGCAGTGGTCCGACATCGACCTCATCGAATTGAACGAAGCGTTCGCGGCGCAGGTACTGGCATGCTTCCGCGAATGGAAATTCGCCGATGCCGATCTCGACAGAGTCAATGTAAACGGATCGGGGATCTCGCTGGGGCATCCGATCGGCGCCACGGGAGGGCGTATATTGGCGAACCTGCTCAGGGAAATGCACCGGCGCGAAGCGCGCTACGGGATCGAGACGATGTGCATCGGCGGCGGCCAAGGGCTGGCAGCGGTGTTCGAGCGGGTATGACGGCAGTGTTCCATCGGGCCCTTAGCGCAACGACTCGCGGAAGTGCTTCCATGTGGAAGGCTTCACGAGTCGTTGCGCTGTCGGCTTCAGTATTCGGCCTCGGGATAGTCGCGGCTGCGCTGACGAACATACGTCAGGTGTTCCTGCATCGCTTCCGCAGCCGCTTGTTCATCACCCTTCTCGACCGCCTTGATGATCTTGGTGTGCTGACGGATAGTCTCCTGACCGACTTCCGGTGTCAGTTCGAGGTAGCTGACAGGTGCTGTGCACGCGTGCAGCGCCTGTACGAAAGCTACCAGCAGGCGGTTTTCGGACGACTCGGCGATGATGCGGTGGAACTCCTGATCCAGCGACGAGACCTGAGGGTCGAGCAGGTCGATCGCTTTCTGCTTCGAGACGACGGCACGCGCTGCGGCAACCTGCTCGTCGGTGCGGTTGCGTGCTGCGAGTCGGGCGCAGGGAACCTCGACAATCTCGCGGGCTTCGCTCACTTCTTCGATATTGAGGGATCCTAGGCGCAAAACGTGCAGCATGGAGTCTTGCAGCATTCGGCCCAGCGCCCTGCTGTCGACCTCTCGGACGAAAGACCCCCCGCTTACACCGGGGATTTTGCGCACCAGTCCGGCCGCTACCAGCGATCCGAGCGCCTCCCGAACCGTGGGTCGACTGACGCCGAACATGTCGGCCAGCGCATTCTCCGACGGCAACTTCTCCCCTTGCGCGAACCGTCCCTCCAATATGGCGTCCGTGATCTGCTTCTGCACCTGTTCACGCGGCCGAAGCACCTGCTGTGCAACGAACTGTCCAGCCCCGGGCTCTCCCATTGATCCATCCCCTCACACGCTATGACCTTGGTACAAGCTTAACAGGCGATAAATTGCCTGACTGTTACCAGTCGGAGACTGAGTCGGGGGCCATAGTGCGCGTGGCCCCCGACTTCAGTGTCAGAAGAGCTGGTATTCCTTGAGCAAACTTCGACCGATGATCAGCTTCTGGATGTCGGAGGTACCTTCCCCGATGAGCATGAACGCTGCCTCACGGTAGAGCCGCTCGATCTCGTACTCCTTCGAGTAGCCGTATCCGCCATGGATCCGGAAGGCGTCTTCGACCACCTCGTTGCAGTACTCGGATGCCAGCATCTTGGCCATCCCGGCCTCGACATCGTTGCGTTTTCCGGAATCCTTGAGCCGAGCAGCGCGAACGACCATCGAATGTGCAGCCTCGACCTTCGTCGCCATCTCCGCCAAGCGAAACAAGATCGCTTGGTGTTGAGCGATAGGTTTGCCGAAGGTCTCGCGCTGCTGAGCGTAGGCGATGGCCAGCTCGAACGCACGATTGGCGATGCCCACCGCACGGGCTCCAACGTTGACTCGGCCTACCTCGACACCGTCCATCATCTGGTAGAAGCCGTTGCCAGGGACGCCGCCGAGGATCTGGTCGCTGGACGTGGAGTACCCGTCGAGGATCATCTCCGTGGTGTCGATGCCCTTGTACCCCATCTTGTCGATCTTGCCAGGTATCGTCACACCCTCGACTGTCTCACCGAAGCCCGGCTCTTTTTCGACCAGGAAGGTCGTCATGTTCCGGTAGACCGACTCCGAACCTTCGTCGGTCTTCGTCAGGACAGCAACGAGATTCGAGGATGCTCCGTTGGTCAGCCACATCTTCTGACCGGTGATCGAGTACGAGCCGTCGTCTCGCCTGGCCGCCTTTGTCGTGATCGCGGCCACATCCGAACCGAGCGCAGGTTCGCTCATGCTGAACGCACCTCGCACCTCCCCGGTCGCCATCCGCGGCAGGTATTTGCGCTTTTGCTCCTCGGTTCCATGCCGCATCAGCAGGTAGGCGACGATGAAATGGGTATTGATCACGCCGGAAACGCTCATCCAGCCTCGGGCTATCTCCTCGACCACCAATGCGTAGGTCAGCAGAGATTCACCGATCCCCCCGTATTCCTCTGGGATCATCAGACCGAATACGCCGAGTTCCTTGAGGCCCTCGACGATCGCGGCGGGGTATTCGTCGCGGTGTTCGAGTTCGGTGGCCACCGGAAGGATCTCCTTTTCCACGAACTTCCGGACGACTTCGAGGATCTGGCGCTGATCTTCAGTGAGGCCTTCTGTGGTCACTAGCCGACTCACGGTGTTCCTTTCATGAGAGCCCACCACTTACATGTGTGGTGTGCTCGGTCCTGGCAATGATCCGCTGCGCCCACTTCTGCGTGGCCTCGTCCACCATCACCCCGTCGAGGACCGCCACACCGCTGCCCGTCGACGCCGACCCGTCGAGCGCTTCGATAATGCGTGTGGCGAGTGTCAGTTCTTGCGCCGTGGGCGCGAAGCCGCCGTGGCAAATGTCTATCTGACCGCGGTGGATAAGTAGGCGTCCGTCGAATCCTTCGGCTGCGCACCGCATCATGTCTACGCAGAACGCGTCCATATCGCGCACCTTCGTGAAAGGCCCGTCGACAGCGAGTTTGTCGTTAGCTCGAGCAGCCGCGACGATCGCCAGTCGCGCCGACTGTTGGAGGTCTTCCGCGGCCGTGGCACGAAATCCCATCGACGCTTGGTGATCGACCGCGCCGAAACACAAACAGCGTAACCGCTCCCCCGCGGAGGCGATGGCGTCGAGCCGCGCGATCCCGGCTGCATCCTCGATCAGAGCGTCGATGTGGATTCGGCCCGGTGAGAAGTTGCCTTCACGCTCGAGCTGGCCGATGATTCGATCGAGACAGACCACATCGACTGCGGAATGGGTTTTCGGCAACATGATGGAGTCGATGTTCGTTCCGCATCCCCGAACGAGCTCGGCGACATCCCCTAAGGGTTGTCCCGTAAGTCCGACGCGGTGATGACGACCTGGACCCGGTTACGGTCAGCGGGCGTGGGCGAGGTTGGCCAGAGTGGCAACTCCG
>NZ_JBSGEZ010000063.1:0-14823 GCF_053603155.1 Nocardia sp. NPDC004260
ATGGTGCCGTCGGCGTTTGTGGTGTTGGATGCTTTGCCGTTGAACGTCAACGGCAAGTTGGATCGTAAGGCGTTGCCGGAGCCGGAGTTCGAGGTTCAGGCGTTCCGGGCGCTGTCGACGCCGATCGAGGAGATCGTGGCGTCGGTGTTCGCTGAGGTGCTCGGGGTGGAGCGTGTCGGTGCGGATGACGACTTCTTCGCTTTGGGTGGTAACTCGCTGTTGGCGACGCAGGTGGCGGCGCGTATCGGCGCGACACTGGACACGCGTGTGCCGGTCCGCGTGATCTTCGAGGCAGCGACCGTCGCCGCACTCGCGATCAAGGTCGAGCGGGGCTCCGGTGAACGCAAACGCATCCCCCTCGTCGCGGGACCGCGTCCGGACCGCATCCCGCTGTCGTTCGCGCAACAGCGCATGTGGTTCCTCAACCAGTTCGACACCCCGGCGTCGGTCTACAACATCCCGGCCGCTATCCGCTTGTCCGGCGACCTGGACGTGGCCGCGTTGCGGCTTGCCGTCGCCGACCTCGTCGCCCGCCACGAGATCCTGCGCACGATCTACCCGCAGACGCCGGACGGCCCGGTACAGCGGGTCCTCGCTCCGCACGAGGTCCCGGTGGATCTGGCTCCCGTGCAGATCGGCGACGAGCACGTCGCCGGCGAGGTGCGGCGGGTCGTCGCCGCGGGCTTCGACGTGACGGTCGAGGCGCCGTTGCGCGCGAAGCTGTTCCAGCTCGCGGGCACCGAATACGTGCTGGTCTTCGTCACCCACCACATCAGCGCCGACGGCTGGTCGATGGGCCCGCTGACCAGGGACCTGATGCTGGCCTACGTGGCGCGCACCGGCGGCCAGGAGCCGTCCTGGGCCCCGCTGCCCATCCAGTACGCCGACTACGCGCTCTGGCAGCGCGACGCGCTCGGCCCCGACGACGACCCCGGGTCGCTGGCGGGCGAGCAATTGGATTACTGGACCACCGAACTCGCCGACCTGCCCGACGAGCTGAACCTGCCCGTGGACCGGCCGCGCCCGCCCGCCCAGTCCTTCGCGGGCGGCAGAACCGATTTCGTCGTCGAGGCCGACGTGCACGCCGCGCTGGCCGATCTCGCGCGGCGGCACAACGCCACGCTGTTCATGGTGGTGCACGCCGCGTTCGCGGTGCTATCGGCTCGTCTGTCCGGCACCGAGGACATCGCCATCGGCACGCCCGTCGCGGGCCGCGGCGAAGCCGAACTGGACGACCTGATCGGCATGTTCGTCAACACGCTGGTGCTGCGCAGCCGGGTCACGCCCGGTCTCTGCTTCACCGAACTGCTGGCCCGCACGCGGGAAACGGACCTGCGCGCCTTCGCCAACGCCGACATCCCGTTCGAGCGGCTGGTCGAAGTGCTCGCCCCTGAGCGCTCGGCCGGTCGCCATCCGCTGTTCCAGGTGGCGCTGTCGTTCGAGAACCTGCCCGCGACCGGCTTCGAGCTACCCGGCCTGAGCTTCACCGCGCTCGACCCGGCCGCCGACACCGCCAAGTTCGACCTGCTGCTGACCGTGCGCGAGCAGCGCGCCGAATCCGGTGCGGAAGCCGGTCTGGCCGCCGAATTCACATATGCCCGTGACCTGTTCGACGAACCGACCGTGGTCGAGTTCGGCCGCAGGTTCCGTCGCATCCTGGCCGCGGTCGCCCAGCGCCCGGACACCGCCGTCGGCGATCTGGAGATCTTGGACGACTCCGAGCGCGCGGAGCTGATCACCCGTACCGGCGCACCAGCCGTGCCGCCGCGCACGCTGCCGGATTTGCTGGCCGCGGCCGTCGCCGGGAATCCGGCCGGAATCGCCGTGGTCGCGGACGACCGCACCTTCAGTTACGCCGAACTCGACGCGGCTTCGGCGCAATTGGCGCGGGCGCTGATCGACCGCGGCGCGGGACCGGACGTGCCGGTCGCCGTCGCGATCCGTCGTTCGGTGGAATCCGTGCTGGCACTGTGGGCGGTGACCAAGACCGGCGCGGCGTTCGTTCCGATCGACCCGACCTATCCCGCCGACCGCGTCGCGCGCATGGTCGCGGACTCCGGCGTAGCGCTCGGCCTGACGCTCACCGCCGAACTGGACAACCTGCCCCTGCCCGGCGGCTGGCTGGCCTTGGACGATCAGGACTTCACCCTCGACGTCGCAGCGCGCTCGGATAAGCCATTGCGTCCCGACGAGCTGCGCGGACCGCTGCGCGCGAGCAACGCCGCGTATGTGATCTACACATCCGGCTCCACCGGCGTGCCGAAGGGTGTCGTGGTGACCCACGAAGGTCTGGCGAATTTCAGCACCGAACAGGTGGAGCGCTATCGGCTCGACAGTTCCACTCGCGCCCTGGCGTTCGCGTCGCCTTCGTTCGACGCGTCGGTGCTGGAGCTGCTGCTCGCCCTTGGTTCCGCGGGCGGGCTCGTGGTAGCGCCGCCGTCGACCCTCGGTGGCGCGGAACTGGCCGAGCTGATGCGCGCCGGAGGCGTCACGCACGCCTTCCTCACGCCGTCGGTGCTCGCCTCGCTCGATCCGGACGCGTTGCCGGGGGTACGGGCCGTCGTGGCGGGCGGCGAAGCGGTGCCCGCCGATCTGGCGGCCAAGTGGACCACCCGGACCGAACGCGATTTCCACAATGGTTACGGGCCGACCGAAACCACCATCATGACCAACATCAGCGACCCGCTCCGGCCCGGCGAGCCGGTCACGATCGGCGGACCGATCCGCGGGATGCGGTCGCTGGTGCTCGACAGCAGGCTGCGCCCGGTGCCAGAAGGGGTCGCGGGCGAATTGTATCTGGGCGGTATCCAGCTCGCGCGCGGCTACCACGCGCGCTCGGCACTGACCGCCGCTCGCTTCGTGGCTGACCCGTACGGCGTGCCCGGCGAGCGTCTCTACCGCACCGGCGACCTGGTGCGCTGGCGCCGATCCGGCGGTGCGCCGGTCCTGGAGTACCTGGGCCGCAACGACTTCCAGGTCAAGGTGCGCGGCTTCCGCATCGAACTCGGCGAGATCGACGCGGCGCTCACGGCCCAGCCCGAAGTCGACTTCGCCGTGACACTCGGCCGCGAAACCGGTTCGGGCGCCACCATGCTGGTCTCGTACGTGCTACCCGCCGAGGGGGCGACGGCCGACCCGTCCGTGCTGACCGAACGGATCGGACGCACACTGCCGCAGTACATGGTTCCGGCGGCGATCGTCGTGCTCGACGCGATTCCGCTGACCCCCGCGGGCAAGCTGGACCGCAAGGCGCTGCCCGCGCCCGAGCTGGACCTCCGCGCCTACCGCGCGCCGCGAACCCCCGCCGAACTGGTGATCGCCGAGGTGATCGGCGAGGTGCTCGGTCTCGAACGGGTCGGGATCGATGACGACTTCTTCGCCCTCGGCGGCGACAGCATCGTGTCCATCCAGGTGGTCTCCCGCTCGCGCGCACGAGGTGTGACCTTCGCGCCGCGGGACGTCTTCGAATGCCGGACTGTCGCCGCGCTGGCCCGCGCCGCCGCGGTGGAGGGCGGCGGACCCGGTGACGAGGCGGGCGAACTACCGCTGACGCCGGACGCCGCGCGGATGCTGGACGAAGGCATCGAAGTGCGGGCCATCGCGCTCGACATCCCCGAGACCTGCTCCGTGGAGACGGTGCACGGCGCGGTCGCCGCCGTGCTCGAGCAGCACCCGATGTTGTGGGTACAACTGCGCTACGGCGAGGACGGCACGCCGGTGCTGCGCATTCCCGCCGCCGCCGAACGCACCGGCGAGGCGTTCCGCAGGCTGGACCCGCAGCGCGGCGAGACTTCGCTGCCCATCGACGACGTGGTGCAGGCGGTCGCCGCCGCCCTCGACCCCGAACAGGGCCGCAACATCTACTTCGTGCTCACCGGCGGCCCCGAGGCTCGCTCCACGCTGATCGTCGTGGCCAGCAGCCTCGTCATCGACGACGTCTCCTGGCGGGCGGTCGTCGACCAGCTCACCGCACGGTGGGAGCGGGCGCGCCACGCCGCGCCCGCGAGCGCCGAAACCGGCCTCGGCGTGCTCATCCGCGCCCTCTCGGCCAAGGCGCACGATCCGGTCACGGTCGCCGAAATGGATTGGTGGCGACTAGCGCTCGGCTCCGTCCCGGAGGGCGCGGGAACCGAGGGACGGGATCTGCACGCACGCAGCCGGGTATCGCTCACCATCACCGCGGAGGGTGCGGCGGCCGTCGCCGCGGCCGCCGAGGCCTACCACGCCGGGGTGGAGGACATCCTGCTCACCGCGCTGGCGCTGGCACTGCAGACCGCCGCGGGAGAGACCGTCACACGCGCCATCGGTACGGTCGTCCGGCTGTCCGCCGACGGTCGCGCGGCCACCGACGCCGACGGGGCGAGCACGGTGGGCGGCTTCGTCACCGAATATCCGCTGCCGTTGCGGTTGAGCCGGATCGACATCGACGAGGCCCTGATCGGCGGACCGGCGGCGGGCACCGCGATCGCGCAGATCAAGGAGTTGCGCCGGTCGGTGCCCTCGCGCGGTGTCGGCTACGGCCTGTTGCGCCATCTCAACGCCGAGACCGCCGCCGAGCTGCGTGGCCTCGGGCGTGGCCGGTTCGCGCTGCGCTACCGGGATCTGCGTCCGGCGCGGGTGCACACCGACATCCCGTCCGACGACCTGCTGCTCGTACTGACCGTCGACGCCACTGACGACGGCCTGCTCGCCCGGTTTGACTTCGCCGCCGCCGCGTTCCGCGGTGAGGACGCGAAAACGTTCGCGGAGCACTGGATCCGCGCGCTCGGCGGCCTCGCCGAGCACGGACTGCGCCCGGACGCGGGCGGCTACACCCCCTCCGATTTCCCGCTGGTGCGGCTCAAGCAGCCCGATATCGACCGCTTCGCCCGCGCCTACCCCGACCTGTCCGACGCCTGGCCGCTCACCCCGCTGCAATCGGGCATGTTGTTCCACGCCCTGCTCGCGGAGCACTCGGTGGACGTCTACACCACCCAGTTCGTGCTCGATCTCAGCGGCGCGGTGGACGCCCGCCGGATGCGCGCGGCCGCGCAAGCGGTGCTGGACCGGCACGACAACCTGCGCGTCGCCTTCGCCGACGACAGCGAGGGCAAGCCCGTACAGATCGTGCAGGATTCGCTGGAGGTGCCGTGGCGGCTGATCGATCTGGGTCAGCTGGAACCCGACGCGGCCCGAACCGAACTGGAGCGGATCAAGGCGGCGGATCTGGCCGACCACTTCGACATGCGGACCGCGCCGCTGCTGCGGTTCGCGCTGATCCGCTCCGCCGCGGCCCGCTACCACCTGCTGGTGACCAGTCACCACATCCTCGTCGACGGCTGGTCCATGCCGCTGTTGATGAAGGATCTGCTCACCCTGTACGCGTTCGGCGGCAAATCCCGGCACTTGCCCTCGGTGCCGTCCTACCGCGACTATCTGGCCTGGCTGGTCGCTCAGGACGCGGAAGCGGCCCGTTCCGCGTGGCGCGCTGCGCTGGCCGGTGTCACCGAGCCGACGCCGCTGGCGCCGGTCGATCCCGGCCGCGAGATCGCCTCGGGCGTAGGCGAAGCCGGGTTCGAGCTGTCCCCGGCCGACACCACCGCGCTGACCCGGCTCGCATCGGGGCTGGGCGTCACGGTGAACACCGTGGTGCAGGCGGCCTGGGGACTGCTGATCGGTCGCACCGCCGACCGTGACGACGTGGTCTTCGGCGCCACCGTGTCCGGCAGGCCGCCCCAGCTGGACGGCGTCGAGGCGATGGTCGGCCTGTTCCTCAACGCGATCCCGGTGCGGGTGCGGCTCGACCCGACCGGCACGCTGGGCGGGCTGCTGCGGCAGCTACAGGCCGAGCAGGCCGCCCTGCTGGACTATCACTACCTGGGGCTGAGCGACATTCAGGAAGCCGTCGGCGTGGAGGGGCTGTTCGACTCGCTCGTCGTGTTCGAGTCGTTCCCGGTGGACCGGGAGGGTCTGGAGCGGGCGGGCGCCATCGACGGTATGAACGTCACCGGCGTCGGCGCGGTCAACGGCACCCATTACCCGTTCACGGTCATGGTGGTGCTGGACAACCAATTGCGCGTCTCGGTGAAGTACCTGCGCGACGTCATCGACGAACCGGCGGCGCTCGCGCTCGCACAGCGGCTCTCGGCGCTGATCGGCCGCTTCGTGACCACCCCTCAGGCGCGCGTCGGCGATATCGACGTGCTGCTGGACGCCGAGCGCGCCGAGCTGGCCGCGCACAACGCCACCGACGTGCCGGAACTACTCGACGGCGCGACGTTGACCTCCCTGTTCGACGCGCAGGTGGCGCGCACGCCGGACGCGCCAGCCGTCCGTTTCGGCGACACCACGCTCACCTATGCCGAACTCGACTCGCGCGCCCGGTCCTTGGCCGTCGAGCTGATGCGCTGGGGCGTCGGCCCGGAGACGCTGGTCGCCGTGGCCATGCGGCGCGGCATCGACCTGGTCGTCGCGATCTACGCGGTGCTGCGCGCCGGTGGCGGTTACGTCCCGATCGACCCGGACCACCCGGCCGAACGCAGCGAGTACGTCCTCGGCAGCGCCGCCCCGATCTGCGTTCTGACCACCACCGCGGACGCGTTCGACACCGCGACCGGTGTGCCGGTGGTCGCCGTGGACACGCTGTATCTGCCTCCGTACGAGGGTCCTTGGCCGCGGGCGGAGGTGCGTCCGGACACCGTCGCCTACGTCATCTACACCTCCGGCTCCACCGGCCGCCCCAAAGGCGTGATGATTACGCACCGGCAGATGGTGCATCAGTTCCGCTGGGCGCAGTCGGCCTACCCGCACGGCGGCGACGACGTGGTGCTGCACAAGACGCCGATCACGTTCGACATCTCCGCCTGGGAGTTGTTCTGGCCGTTGCAGTCAGGGGCGTCGATCGTGATCGCCGCGCCCGACGGGCATCGCGATCCGGCCTATCTGGCCCGCGTCATCGTGGACAACGCGGTGACCACGGTGCACTTCGTGCCATCGATGCTGGACGCGTTCTCGGATCCGGTGGCAGGCCCGACCGTGGCGTACCCCTCGCTGCGCCGGGTGTTCGCCGCGGGCGAGGCGTTGTCCGGGGCGACCGCGAGGAAGTTCGCCGCGGCCGTGCCGGGCGCCGAGCTGATCAACTGGTACGGCCCCGCCGAGGCCACCGTGGTCACCGGCCATCGCGTGCGCGACACCGCCGCGGCGGCGGTTCCGATCGGCGTCCCGGCGGCCAATACGCGCGTGCACGTGCTCGACCGGCAGTTGCAGCCGGTTCCGCCGGGCGCGGCGGGCGAGTTGTACGTCGCGGGTGCGCAATTGTCGCGCGGCTATCTCGGGGCCCCGGCCCTGACGGCCGAGCGTTTCGTCGCCCATGCGGGCGGCGCCCGGCTCTACCGCACCGGCGACATCGTGCGCTGGCACGACGGCGCGCTGGAATACCTGGGCCGCAGCGATTTCCAGGTCAAACTGCGCGGCCAGCGCGTGGAACTCGGTGAGATCGAGGCCGTGCTGACGAGCCATCCGCAGGTGCGGCACGCCGCGGTCTCGGTGGTGCGTGGCGCCAGCGGCGATCGGCTGGTCGCGTACGTCGTCGGCGCGCCGGGGACGACCCTCGACGAAGCCGCGTTGGCGGCGCACGCCCGCGCCGCGCTGCCGTCGTACATGGTGCCCTCGGCTGTGGTCGCGCTCGCCGAGCTTCCGCTCAACGCCAGCGGCAAACTCGACCGCAAGGCGCTGCCGGCGCCGCCGTTGGTGGCGCGTCCGTACCGCGCGCCGGGCACGCCGCTGGAGCGGACCGTGCTCGAGGTGTTCGACGAGGTCCTCGGACCCGGCCCGGTGCATCGGATCGGGATGGACGACGACTTCTTCGGCCTCGGCGGCACCTCGCTGGTCGCCACGCGGGCGGTCAGCAGGCTGCGCACGCTCACCGGCGCCGAGGTGCGGGTGCAGTGGTTCTTCACCGACCCGACCCCGGCGGCGCTGGCGGCCCGGATCATGGCCGCGCTGGCCGACGATCACGACTACGACCAGGACTCGAACGCGGCGCTCGGCGTCCTGCTGCCGATCCGCACCATGGTGCCGCACGACGTGGCCGCCGCCGAGCCGCTGTTCTGCCTGCATCCGATGTACGGATTGTCCTGGTGCTACGCCGGCCTCGCGCGCTACGTGCCCGCCGGCACGCCGATCTTCGGCCTGCAGTCGCCCGCGCTCACCGAAGAGGGCTACCTGCCGGAGTCGCTGGTCGAGATGGCGCACCGCTACGTGGCCGAGATCCGCGCGGTGCAGCCGCACGGGCCCTACCGGCTGCTCGGCTGGTCGCTCGGTGGCGTGCTGGCGCACGCGGTGGCGACCGAACTGCAGGCCGCCGGCGAGGAGATCGGCCTGCTGACCATGCTCGACAGCCACCCCGACATCGACGTCACGGATTTCCGGGCGGCGATCCGCGAGGCGCTGGCCGAACTCGGCATCGGCGCGGACGCCCTGCTGCCCGGCGAGGGCGACGTCCACGATCTGAGCGAGGACGCGCTGGCCGCGCTGCACGCCACCATCCCGCCGGACATGGCAGTGCTCACCCCGGACCGGGTGCGCCGGATCTACCGCAGCGCGGTGCGCTCGGCCGAGTTGATCGCCGAGCACCGGCCGGACGTCTTCCGGGGCCGATTGGACTACTTCAGCGCGTCCGGTCACGACACCGCGGCGGCCGGCTGGCAACCTTATGTCGACGGCCGGGTGGACGATCATCCCGTCGGTGTCTCGCACGATCAGATGACATCGCCGGAAGCGCTCGCGCAGATAGGTCCTAGATTGTCCGAGTTGCTCGATCCCCCGGGGTGGGAAGCGACACGGAACATGGGGCGGTCATGATCGAGCCGACACCGTTCCGGCATGATAGGGCAACGGTGCGGTAACGACGTCCACTGTTGTGACGACTACATAGGCCGTATGGTCGGGCGGGATGCCTGGGCATCCACCAGGCGTGTGGGGCATGCAGAGCGAATCTCGAGACGAAGCGAAGGTGCGAAATTGATACGTCGACAGAGCCGGCGCGGTGGCCTGCGGGCCGCGGCCGCCATCGCGGCAACCGCGGTGCTCGCGGGAATGATGACCGGTCTCGGCGCGTCCAGCGCGACAGCTGATCCGATCATCGATTCCAAGACTCTGTTGGGCAACCCGGTCGCCCCGGACGGTTCGCGCATCACCAAGGCCGAGTACAAGGACGCGCGCAGCATCCGGCTGTACGTGTACTCGGCGGCGATGGACGAGAAGGTCATCATCGACGTCCAGCGCCCGGCCGACGCCTCCGTGCCGCGTCCGACGCTGTACCTGCTCAACGGCGCGGGCGGCGGCGAGGACGAAGCTTCGTGGCAGGCGAAGACCGACGCGCTGCAGTTCCTGTCGGACAAGAACGTCAATGTGATCCAGCCGATCGGCGGCAAGTGGAGCTACTACACCGACTGGATCAAGGACGACCCGGTACTCGGCCGCAACAAGTGGAAGACCTTCTTCACCGAGGAGCTGCCCCCGCTGGTCGACGGCGCGCTGGGCACCAACGGCGTGAACGCCATCGCGGGCCTGTCCACCTCGGGCACCACGGTGCTCGCGCTGCCGATCGCCAAGCCGGGCCTGTACAAGGCGGCCGCGGCCTACAGCGGCTGCGCGCAGACCAGTGACCCGGTCGGCTCCGAGTTCGTCAAGCTGACCGTCGAGACCTGGGGCGGCGGCAACACCGACAACATGTGGGGTCCGGAAGGCTCGCCGGACTGGGTGGCCAACGATCCGTACGTGAACGCCGAGGGGCTGCGCGGGCTCGACCTCTACATCTCCACCGGCAACGGCCTGCCCGGCCAGTACGACACGCTCAACGGTCCGTACGCGCTGCCCGGCGCATACGGTCTGGCCAACCAGATCGTCATCGGCGGCGTGATCGAGGCGGGCACCAACTACTGCACGCACAACCTGAAGAACAAGCTGGACCAGCTGGGCATCCCGGCCACCTATAACTTCCGCGATTCGGGCACCCACTCGTGGGGCTACTGGCGCGACGAGTTCCAGCTGTCGTGGCCCGTGCTCGCGAAGGGGCTCGGTATCTGATCCGAATCGAGCCGGGACCGCCCGGCAGGATTCCTCCGACCGCCTGGTCGCCGCTGTCGCGCGACCAGGCGGTCGTCTTTCTGGGGTAACCGTCACAAAAAAGTTCGGGAACCCGTAAAATTCAGTTCGTGGGTATTACGTTGGTCGAGTCGACCAAGTCCGTCACCGGGCGCGCGCGTGCCGCGACCGTTCTGCTGGGGCCCGCGTTCGTCGCGGCCATCGCGTACGTCGATCCCGGCAACGTCGCGTCCAATATCAGCGCGGGCGCGCAGTTCGGCTACCTCCTGGTCTGGGTCATCGTGCTGGCCAACGTGATGGCGGGGCTGGTCCAGTTCCTCTCGGCCAAGCTCGGCCTGGTCACCGGGTGGTCGCTGCCGGAGGCGGTGCGCGCGAAGGCGAGCGGACCCGTCCGGCTGGCCTACTGGGGCCAGGCGGAGACGGTCGCGATCGCCACCGACCTGGCCGAGGTGGTGGGCGGCGCCATCGCGCTGCATCTGCTGTTCGGCCTGCCCCTGCTGGTCGGCGGCGTGATTACCGGCGCGGTGTCGATGGTTCTGCTGCTGGTGCAGGACCGTCGCGGCCAGCAACCGTTCGAGCGGGTGATCACCGGGATGCTCGCGATCATCGCGATCGGATTCCTGGCGAGCGTGGTCATCGCCCCGCCGTCGGCCGGGGGCACGGTCGGCGGTCTCCTGCCGCGCTTCCAGGGCACCGAGAGCGTGCTGCTCGCCGCCGCCATGATCGGCGCCACGGTCATGCCGCACGCGGTCTACTTGCACTCCGGCCTGGCCCGCGACCGGCACGGGCAACCCGCGCCGGGGCCGCTTCGCGCGAGGCTGCTGCGGATCACCAAGGTCGACGTCGGGCTGGCCATGATCTTGGCGGGCACGGTGAACCTGGCCATGCTGCTCATGGCGGCCAACACCCTGCGCGGCCGAAACGTCGAGACCATCGAGGACGCGCACGCGGCCGTCGGCGACGTGCTCGGCCCGGCCGCCGCGCTGCTGCTCGCGATCGGCCTGCTCGCCTCCGGCCTGGCCTCGACGTCGGTCGGCGCCTACGCGGGCGCGATGATCATGCAGGGCCTGTTGCACCGGCGAATCCCACTGATCACACGCAGGCTGATCACGTTGATCCCCGCCATCGCGGTCCTCGCGCTGGGGATCGACCCGACCCGCGCGCTGATCATCTCCCAGGTGGTGCTGTCGTTCGGCATCCCGTTCGCGCTGATACCCCTGGTGCGCTTCACGAGTGACCGCACGCTGATGGGCGCGGACGTCAACCATCGCGTGACCACCGCGCTGGCCTGGACGGTCGCGGCGATCATTTCCGTGCTCAATGCCGCCCTGATCTATCTCACCGTTACCGGGCGGTAGCCCGCCCGGCGCGGCGCGCCGCTCAGACCCAGTTCTCGATCCAGTACTTCCAGATCCGTGGTGCGTAGGCGTCCAACGGCGGAACCCTGATGTCGGTGCCCGCCAGGGCCGCGCTGGTGTGCCTGCAATCGAACCAGCAGGCGAATTCGCTGTGCTCCAGCACGTCCAGCGGCACGCCGACCCGGAGCAGCAGCCAGTTCGCGCCGGGAACCCGCAACATCATGTCCAACGTGCGCTTGGGCATCACCTCGACCAGGTGCGGCGCGCCCGCCTCGTCGGCGAACAGGTTCAGCGCGTCGACAGCGCTCTGCCTGCGCGGATCCACCAGGTGATAGGTGATCTTGTCCGAGCCGGCGCGATGCGCGATGTGATCGAGGGCGCGAGCCACGAAATCCACCGGGACCATGTTGGTCTCGCCCAGTTTGGGCACCAGGACCGGCAGCAGCCTCGGCAGCTGCGCGCCCATGCGCAGCAGGCGGAAGAAGTAGTACGGGCCGTCGATCCGATCGATCTCACCGGTCCTGGAATGCCCGATCACGATCGACGGCCGATAGATCCGCCAGCGCAGCGACGATTCCCGCACGATCCGCTCGCCCTCGAACTTCGCTCGCTGCACCGGGGTGGCCAGCGCCTGCCCGTGATCGAACATGTCCTCGGTGAACAGGCCCTCGGTGGACCCGGCCACCTCCACGGTCGAGACGTGGTGCAACAGGCCGACGCCCAGTTCCTCGGCGACGTCGACCAGGTGCCTGGTCCCGCCGCCGCGCTCGGTCAGGTCGTAGCCCCCGGCCAGATGGAAGACATGCTCGATGGCGCCCCGATGCCGGGCCAGCCAGGTCGGATCGATGCCGAGCCCCGGGGCGCCCAGATCGCCGCGCACCGGACGGACGCGGTCGCCGCCCGCCCATTCCTGCGCGCAGCAGGCGAACCGGTCGGCCGAGGCGTCGCCCGGCCGAACCAGCACGTGAATGTCACCCTCGCGTTTCAGGAGCTCAGGGATGAGAAAACGACCGATGAACCCAGTTGCCCCGGTAACCAGGTAAGTCATAGCCGATGAACATAGTCGCCTGTCGGTCGCTACGTTCCGGCGGGCTGATCAGTCGGCGAAGACGGGCTTGCGCTTGCTGAGCATCGCGGTGGCGCCCTCGATGAAATCGGGGGAGCGCAGCAGTTCGGTCTGCCCCGCCTTCTCGGCGGCCAGAGCCGCGTCCAGCGCCGCCAGCGTGGCCTGGTTCAGCGCGTGCTTGGTGAGTTCCAGCGCGCGGCGCGGACCCGTGGCGATCTTCTCGACCCCGGCCTCGACCGCGGCGTCGAGTTCGTCGTCCGGCACGACGGCGGTGAACAGACCGGCGGCCGCGGCTTCCCGGGCGGGCAGCCGTTCGCCGAGCAGTGCCATCCGGGCCGCCAGCGGGCGGCCCGCCGCCGCGGCCACCAGCGCGGCCGCCCCGCCGTCGGGCATCAAGCCGATGTTGATGAAGGCCAGCAGCAGGTAGGAGTCCTCGCTCGCGTAGACCAGGTCGGCGGCCAGCGCGATGCCGACGCCGACGCCCGCCGCGGCGCCGCGGATGCGCACGAGCACCGGGATCGGCGCGTCGACGATGGCCCGCACCAGCCGGTTCGCCGCGTCCATCACCATGTCCGAGGTGATGCCCCGCTGCGCCTCGTCCGCGCTCGCCGAGAGATCGGCGCCGGTGCAGAAATCGCCGCCCTCGCCGGTCAGTACGATCGCCCGCACCGCGCGGTCGTCCGCCGCCGCGCGGAAGGCGTCCCCGAGCGCGACCATGGTGTCGTAGTCGATGGCGTTCTTCCGCTTCGGGTTGGTGATCGTGATCCGGAGCGCTTTGCCGTCCTGGACCGCGGTGAACTTCGCGGCGGAGGGGGCGGCCGGGGTCGCGGAATCGTTGTTGCTCACGTTTGCTCCTAAGCTGCAATTCGCCGGACGCCAGGCCGTGAATAGTGGTTAACTTTGCGAATTGTGGTTAACTTAGGGTCCATTGTCGGGCGCTGTCAACCAGCGCCGCCGGAGAACGGAGAGGTGCATGGTCGCGGATCGCAGCGAGGTCGATCTCGCTCCCGCGCGCCCCGAACCGGGCAGGCGGGCGGGCGCTGAGGGCGCGCCGTCGGTGCGCCGCCGTCCGAAGGACCGCAAGGTGCAGATCATCCGGGCGGCCGCCCGCGCGTTCAGCGAACGCGGGTACTACCCGGTCGGCGTGGACGAGATCGCCGCCGAGGTCGGCATCTCCGGTCCAGCCCTCTACCGGCATTTCACGAACAAGTACGCGTTACTGGTCGCCGCCGCGGAGGAGGGCGCGCAACACCTGCTGGATGTGGCCCAGGGGGCCGACGACGCCCGGCTGGACCCGGTGCGGCGCGCCGACGCGCTGATCCGCGCGATCAGCGAGCACACCGTCGACATCCGCCGCGAGGCCGGGCTCTACCGCTGGGAGCGGCGCTATCTCGAGCGGGACGACCGCGTCCGGATCAAGAAGATCTACGACGACCTGAACAACACCCTCGCGGCGCCGATCGCGCTGCTGCGACCCGAGGCGCCGCCCGCGGACGTGGCCATGCTGGCCGCGGGCGTGCTCAGCGCGATCGCCAGCATCGCCGCGCACCGCACCGCCCTGTCGAGCGCTCGGCTGCTTCCGCTGTTGCATCAGATGTCCTGGGCCATCCTGCGCACCGAACTGCCTCCCGCGCCCGCCGAACCTGATCCCGGCCCGCCCGTGCGGGGCATCCCGGTGACCTCCAAGCGCGAGCAGTTGCTCACCGAGGCCATCCGGATCTTCGGCAGGCAGGGGTATCACGAGGCGAGCATCGAGGAGATCGGCGCCGCCGTCGGCATCAACGCCTCCAGCGTGTACCGGTACTTCGCGAGCAAGGCCGACCTGCTCGCCGCGGCGTTCCACCGCACCGGCGACCGGCTGGCCATCGCGATCACCGAGGCGCTGGCCGATGCGACGAGCCGGGCGGACGCCGCGCGCAACGTGGCCGACCGCTACGCCAAACTGAGTTTCGCCATGCCCGAGATCATGGCGGTGTACTACGCCGAGTTCGGCAACCTGCCGCAGGCCGAGCAGCACAAGCTGCGCGCCATCCAGCGGCAGAACGTGCTGGAATGGGCCAACCTGCTGGACGGCGACCCGGTGGAAGCGCGTTTCCGGGTGCACGCCGCCATCAGTCAGGTGATCGATGTGGGCAGGCTGATCCGATTCGATTCCCGGCCCGCGCAATTGGCCCGGGTCACCGCGCTGATGGACGCGGTGCTGCTCGCCGATAACGCGCAGCCGGACGATGCCCGCCATTAACCCCGTGTACGGCCACAGCGCAGCCGGACAGCGTCCGTCATCAGCCTGCGCATGGCCGCAGCGAAGGCGGA